>CAIKNO010000148.1 GCA_903828805.1 uncultured Sandaracinus sp.
CATCGCGCCTCCGCCGAACACCCAGAGCTCGCTCGGCCACTGGGCCAAGGGGTTCGCCTGGTGAATCACCACGAGGTCCGCCAGCGCGTCGCCGTCGAGTGCGCCCGACACAGCCGCTGGAGCCGCTGTCGGCGCGAGCGCACGCGGTGAAGAGAGGCCGCCGAATCGATCGCGGGAGACGATGAACACGCCGCCGCCCTGAGCCGCGCCGCCCTGGGCGCGGCGCATGAAGGGCAGAACGAGATCGGGCGTGCCGTCTGCGTTCGCGTCGGCGATGAGCGCCGGACCCGTGCCCGGGGAGGTGTCGGTGTCCACCGGCGGAGCGTCGATGCGAGCAACGCGCACGGGGAAACCCTCCCTGACGACGAGCACCTCCCAGTGGTCGCCGCAGCCGATGACCAGCTCTGGGCGGCTGTCTCCGACCAGCTGGGCTGCGACCATCGACGGCGCGAACGTAGGCTCCGGGCACACGATCCACCGGTCGGCCCGCGGCGGCGGCGGCGCGCCCGCATCGATGGGGCCGGCGTCGGCGGGACCCGTCGCCGCATCGAGCCCGGCCTCGCCTGGCCCTGCATCCTCGGGCTCGGCCTCGACCGGTGTCGTCGGCGGCGGCGGCGGGGGCTCGACCTCCGGGGTGGACCATCGCCCCGCCGCGAACGCGAGCGCCGCGACGACGCACGAGGCGCCCAGCACCACGGCGGACCTCGTCAGGCGCGCAAGCATCGTCTTCATGCGGCTGGTCTACCCCAGCGACGGCGGGGTTCGCTACCTGCGCCTCGGCCAGGGCCCTCTTGCCCGGCCGACGAGGGCCCACGTATCCTCGGGACTCGAGGAAGGCTGAACCATGGCGTCGACCGTTCGCGTTTCTTGGCTTCCGTGGGTCTCCGCGCTGCTGCTCGTCGGCGGTTGTGAGCCTGCGACGACGGGGGTCGATGCGGGCGCGCCCACGCCTGGGATGGACGCGGGCGGGCCGGTCGCGCCTGACGCCGCGGCTGGTGACGGGGCGGTGGGTGCGCTCGACGCGGGGACCGCCGGAGACGTC
The DNA here is from genome assembly GCA_903828805.1 of uncultured Sandaracinus sp. Classification (GTDB taxonomy): domain Bacteria; phylum Myxococcota_A; class Polyangia; order Polyangiales; family Sandaracinaceae; genus Sandaracinus. The sequence continues at coordinate 1,043 of CAIKNO010000148.1, forward strand.
ACGTACTACGGTCAGGTCCGACCGATCCTGACGCAACACTGCGTCAGCTGTCATTCGTACGGAGGAATCGCACCGCTACCGCTCGATTCGTACGACTCGGCGCAGGCGGTCGCGACGCTGGTCACGAATGCCACGGCCGAGCGGCGCATGCCTCCATTCCTCGTCGACAACTCCGGCGCGTGCCACACGTTCTCCGACGCCCGATGGCTGTCGGCGGACGAGATCTCGACGCTGCGCGCGTGGGACGAGGCGGGCGAGCCCATGGGAGATCCCGCGACGCCCGCGCCCGACGTCGTCGCGCCCTCGGTCCTCGACGGAGACGTCTCCACGATCGCGACGATGCCGGCCGGAGCCGCGTACGCGGTCGACACCTCGCGGTCCGACGACTACCGATGCTTCGTCGTCGACGCGCCGGCCTCCTCAGGGGCGTTCGTCACGGGGTACCAGGTGCATCCGGGCAACCCCGCGGTGGTCCACCACGTCATCGTCTACGCCCCGGCGGATGCCGCCTCGGCGACCGCGATCCGGCGGAACGACGCCGCCGATCCGGCGGTGGGATATCCTTGTTTCGGCGGGGTGGGAAGCGACGCGTTCCCCGTGGTGCTGTGGGCACCGGGCGGCGGGGCGACCAACTTCCCGTCGGGAACGGGGGTCCAGCTCGATGCCACGTTGCCGCTCGTGATCCAGATCCATTACAACACGGCCGCGGGCGCCGGTACCGACCGGACGACGGTGGACATCGAGACCGCGGCGACGGCCACCCGTGCCCGGATCGTCCCGCTCCTGGACGCTGCGCTCCGACTCCCCCCTCGGATGGCCTCGGTGTCCACGACGCACTCGGAGAACCTCGCGGATCTGACCCGAGGTTTCACGATTCCGCTCACGATCTACGGGACGTTCCCGCACATGCACAACCTCGGTCGAACCCTGCGCGTCGACCGGCTGACGGCTGGGACCGAGGAATGCCTCGTCGATGTCCCGCGCTGGGATTTCAACTGGCAACTGGCCTACTTCTACGAGACCCCGATCCGGATGACGTCCGCGGACTCGATCAGGATCACCTGCGGATATGACACCACGTCCCGCACGGACACGGTGACGTGGGGCGAGAACACCCAGGACGAGATGTGTCTCGCGTTCTTCTACATGGTCGTGGGCGCCGGCCTCTGACCGGAGCGCCGCGCTCTGAGACAGCGTGGGTCACGGCCTGACCGCGGGCTCCCGGTCACGGTGCGGGTGTGCCCTCACGATAGGATGACGGCGGCTCCGGCACGGCGGAGCCGGCGAGGGAGAAGTTGTGGGCGGCCGCCTGCGCGTGTGCGTCGGCAAGCCGTCGGGCCTCGCGCTCGGCGTCGAGCTGCTCCAGCGCGAGCGCCAGCGTGGGCTCGGGTCGCAGCACGATGGCGCGCCTCAGGGCTTCCTCGGCCCGGTCGAGCCGCCGCGCGTCCGTGTCCGGCGCGAC
>CAIKNO010000149.1 GCA_903828805.1 uncultured Sandaracinus sp.
CGCGGGAGGACTGCCGCGCCTCGCCGGCGAGAACCGGCACGCGCACGGTCTCGCGCTCGATCTCCGCGTGCAAGGCGTCAGCCTCGGCGCCGCGCACGCGTTCGCTCGGAGCTTCGACCGCACCGGGGTCGGCCTCTCTCCGGCCTTGGGATTCATGCACCTCGACGTGCGCCAGCACGCGGTGCACTGGATCGAGGAGGACGGCGGCTCGGAGGGGCCACGCCTGGTGCGCGACGACACGCGCACGCGGGGCGGTCTCGTTCGCTCGGCCGCGCTGCGGACGGGGGCGGCGCTGCCCGTGGTGCCGCTCGCCGCGGGGCCCGCCCCAGCGTCCGGACCTGGGCCCACGCCCGCCCCGTCGAATCTCCCTGCGAGCGCCGCCGCGTCGCCTGCGTCGCCCTCGCCCCTGGTGGAGCAGCCGGTCGAGGAGAACTTCGACGCGGACGACATCGCCGACGAGGTCCTCCGCGGGCTCGAGGGCATGAGCCTGGAGGTCCCTTCGTCCTAGCGCCCGCCCCCGCGAGCTCAGCGCCCGGCGGAGGACAGCAGCGCGCCCGCCGCCGCGAGCCGCACCTGCACGTCGGCGTCCCGGAGCAGCGCGCGGACCTCGTCGGGTCTTCCCGCATCGCGGGCGATCGCCCGCGCGGCGGCCTGTCGCAGCGAGGGCTCGGCGCGCCCGAGGAAGGGCGCGATCCATCCCGGCGCCTCGGCGTCCCCGGCCGCTGCGAGCAGGGCCGCGGCCTGCAGCCCGTCCATCGTCTGTGAGGCGCGGGCGAGGGCCCGCAACGCCTCGAGCGCGTTCGCCCGTCCCGCCTCGGTCTGCAGGAGCGCGCGCGCGAGCGCGAGCCGCACTCCGTCGTCGGTCTCGGCCGACAGCGCCTCCTGCACGGCCGGTCCGAAGGAGGCCGCGTCGGGCCACGACGCCAGCGCGACCCCGGCCTGCGCGCGGAGCGCAGGGTCGCGCGACGCGAGCGCCTGTCGAAGCGTCGCCTCGGCGTCGACGTCGCGGTGCCCGGTCGCCTGGGGGGCGGTCGCGGCGAGCCACCGGGCGGCCTCGACGGCGGCGCTCGACGCGGGTCGTGCGAGCAGCGTCCCGACGAGCCCCCGCGCCGCGTCCCGATCGGCCTGGCAGAGGGCGGTCACCGCCGCGAGGCGCAGCGAGGGCTCGGGGGCCCCGAGCTGGTCGAGCAGCGCGCCGACGGCGTCTCGCCCGAAGCTGCCCAGGGCCCGCACCGCCGTCGCGCGGACGCCCAGGTCGGGATCGAGGCGCGCGGCGTCCTCGAGCGCCCGGCGGGCGACGGAGTCCGGGGCGGCCCGTCCGAGCCGCTCCGCGGCGAGCGCCCGGGCGCGGGGATGGGGGTCGGTCATCGCCGCGAGGAGACGCGCCCGATCGAGTTGCACGTCCAGGCCGAGCACGGCCGCGGCCCGCACCTCGGGATCGTCGTCGTCGACGAGGCCCCGAAGCCAACGTTCTGCGTGCGTGTCGCCGCGCCTCGCCAACGCTTCGAGGGCCTCGACGTGCGGGGGGCCGGGGGCCCATGCGAGCCGCTCGAGCAGGGGCCGTCCAGCGGCCCCGGCCATGGCGAGCTCGGCGACAGCGCCCCTCCTCGTCACGCGGTCCTGCGAGCGCGCCTCGCGGGCGAGGAGGGCCTCCGCGACCCGCGCGAGCAGCCCTGCGTCGGGGCCATCCGTGCGCTGCAGCCCGTCGTAGGCCGCGAGCGCCGCGTCCACATCCCCCTGCCGTACGGCGGTGTCGACCCGTCCGCGAGGTCCGCCCCCGCAGCTCCAGAGCGCGAGCACGACGCACGCCGCGAGGCCTCGCCTCCGCGCGTGGCCCGTGCACCGCGCGCGGAGGCCTTCGTGACGTCGTCGTCGCCGCTCGAACGTCGAGCTCAACACACGTCCACCAGACCGGTCATCAGGGCGAGGTAGAACGCCCGGTAGATCTCGAGCACCTCGTGCCCGGCGCCCGCCTCGCGCAGCACGATCGAACCCAGCGTCGCCTCGCCCCGCACGTCGAGGATCGCGGTCCACGCCTCGGTCATCCGGAACGCGCCGGCCGGGGAGGGCGGGCTCGATGCCCGACGCATGGTTCGTCCGGCCAGCGCCCCGAGCGCGGCCTCGACCTCGGCGGCCGGCGCGAGCGCGGCGGCGTCTCGCAGCAGTTCGTGCGGGGGCTGGGTGAGCGGGTACGTCTCCTCCCCCGAGCGCGCCCCGGCCTTCCACGTCCAGGTGCCCGAGGTCCATCGAAACGCTTCCAGGTAGCGGGCCCGGACCTGCCCCGCGATCGCACGGAACAACTGCACGGGGCGCAGGGCGCCCATCGACACGAGGGCATCGCCGAGCCGCCCGTCGAAGCGGGGCAGCATCGCCAGCGCGCTTTCGACCTCGTGCGTCCTGCAGATCCCCTCGCGGACGAGGAACGCGCCGAGCATCTCCTCCTCGAGGGTCGAGGCGACGAAGTCGGGGCGGCCGTCCACGAAGTAGATCTTCTTCCGACGCGCGCCCTCCTCGAGGTACAGCACGCCGGTCTCGGCGGCCGACGCGACCCGGTGCGCACGGGCGAGCACCGTGCCCGCGACGATGGGGCCCTTGGCTTCGGCCCCTTCGAACTCGCCGGCGTTCCATCCCAGGGCCGTCGAGCGAAGGTAGCGCTGCAGCGACGGGAACTCCGCCGCGGCGACGGCGGGTCGCCCTCCGAACCGGAGCGGAGTGCGGGCATCGACCTCCCCCACGACGATGGCGCGCACCAGCTCCGGAAACGAGAGCGGGCCCCGCGTGCGCCCGTCCTGCAGCAGGAGCTCCCACGCGTCGGCCGCGAGGCCGGGGCCCCGCCCGTTCGCCGTGGTCTGTTCGCCGGTGGCTTCGTCGCTCGGAGGCGCGGGCCGCTCGAGGGTGCGCGAGGACGCCCCCGGCTCGCTCGCCGCCGCCTCGTCCGCGTTCGCCGTGACCAGGCCCAGATGACGCATCGCGCGGGACAGCTCCCGGGCGCCTCGACCGCTGTGACCGTGGACGCGGGACAGCGCCTCGAGGGCGTCCGCGAAGGCGCCCGCGTCGGGGCGGTCCTGGGGCAGGGGGCTGAGCGCGCGGCCGAGCGTCGCCGTCACGTCCTCCGGCAGGGCGCGCGCGTGGCGATCGAGCACGCTCCGATCGGACGCGCGGATCTTCAGGAGCACGTCGAGGTCGGTCGAGGCCGAGAACAGCGGCTCGCCGACCACGAGCTCGCCGAGCACGGTCGCGAGGGTGAACACGTCGCTCTTCGCGTCGAGGGGCAGGCTGCGGACCTGCTCGGGCGACATGTAGCCGAGCTTGCCGCGGATGAGGCCGTCGTCGGTCCGGTGCTCGCTGCGCGACCATCGGGCGATCCCGAAGTCCGAGAGCTTCACCGTGCCGCGGCGCCCCAGCAGCAGATTCGCGGGGCTCACGTCGCGGTGCACCAGGCCCAGGGGCCGACCCCGCTCGGCCCGGGCGTGGTGCGCGTGCGCGAGCCCGCGCGCCGCCTCGATGCCGATGTGCAGCGCGGCGGCGAGCGGGACGGGGACCGCGCGTTCGCTCGAGGCCTTCAGGAGCCGGTGCACGCTCGAGCCGTCCACGAATTCCATGGCGAGGAAGAGCGTCCCGTCGGCCTCGCCGAAGTCGAAGACCTGGACGATGTTCGGATGGTCGAGCCGCGAGGCGATGCGGGCCTCGTCGATGAACATCGAGACGAAGTCGGGATCTTTGGCGTGCTGGGGCAGGATGCACTTCAGCGCCACCCGCCGCTGGAACCCGTGCAGACCGTGCCGCAGCGCGACGTACACCTCGGCCATCCCCCCGGTGGCGAGGCGGCGCTCGAGTCGATAGGGACCGAGGGTCCTTGACCGCACGACGGATCCTTCTGCCGGGCGGGAGGGCCCGCGGGCCGCCCCGCCGATGCCCACGATGGTGACAGAGCCCTGGCGCGGGACAAGGCGCATGGGCGTTCGACATCAGCGACGAAAATTTTGCGCGTCCCCGGGGAAGGGGCAGGTATCATTCTCCTCCCCTCCCTCAGGAAGCTGCATGAGCACGCCCCGTCCCCCCGCCGCGCGTTCGACGAAGGACACCTACCTCGGCAAGGTCGTCGCCGGGCGCTACCGCCTCGAGGCCCTCCTCGGAGAGGGCGGGATGGGCGTCGTCTACCGCGCCCGGCACGTCCTCATCGATCGGGTCGTCGCCCTCAAGCTGATCCGCCCCGACTTGCGGGGCGAGACGCACCTCCGCGCATGGATGCTGCGCGAGGCGCGGGCTGCCAACCGGGTCGATCACGCCCACATCGTGGAGATCCACGACGTCGGCGAGACCGAGGACGGCGAGCTGTACCTCGTGATGGAATACCTGATGGGCTCGGCGCTCTCCGCGGAGATCGGCAAGGGTCCGATGCCGCTCGCGCGGGCCGTCGACATCCTCGAGCAGATGTGCGCCGCCCTGGCGCGCGCGCACGACCTCGGCGTGGTGCACCGCGACCTCAAGAGCGACAACATCATGATCACCGCGCGGGGTGGCCGTCGCGACTTCGTGAAGATCCTCGACTTCGGACTCGCGGCGCTCACCCGCGACCCGCGCCTGGCGCCCAAGGGCGCGGTGTTCGGGACGCCGGAGTACATGTCGCCCGAGCAGGCCCGCGGCGAGGACGCCACGAACGTCAGCGACCTCTACGCGCTCGGCATCTTGTTCTACGAGATGGTCACCGGTCAGCTGCCGTTCCGCTCGAACGACCGCGAGACCCTGCTCGAGCTGCAGCGCTCCGGCAGCACACCGCGGCCCCGCGCGCTCGCCAAGGACCTGCCCGAGGCGGCCGAGTCCATCATCCTGAAGCTCCTCGAGAAGGACCCGCGCCGTCGGTTCCGTGATGGCCACCATCTGCAGGAGGAGCTGAAGGCGCTGCAGCGCACGCTGCCGTCGACCTGGGACGTCCAGGGCCAGGAGACGATGTCCGGCGCGGGCGCGCCGCCGCAGGCTCCGCCCCCGCCCCCCGCGCCTTCGCCCGGGGTGGTCGAGTGGTCGCGTCGGGCGGCGTACTTCTCGCGGATGGTGGCGCGGGCCTACCCC
>CAIKNO010000150.1 GCA_903828805.1 uncultured Sandaracinus sp.
GATGGAGTCGGAGGGCGTGGTGGGCCCGTCGAACGGCAAGGCCGGCGGGCGCCGCGAGGTCCTCGTCTCCACCCTGTGAGCCCGGCGGTCGAGGGGCGGCCCGGCGCGTCCGGGCCACCCACGCCGCCTCACGAGCAGCGCGCCCTCAGAGGGAGCAGGTGCCCGGTGCGTCGGGCAGCAGGCAGCGCGACCCGCAGGGGCAGATGCGCTCGCCGCGGCAGCGCCGTCCGGCCATGCAATCGCTGTCTTCCCAGCAGCTGCCCGCCGACAGCGCCGCGGGGTCCACGCAGACGCCCGCGAGGCCAGCGGGGCAGAACTCGCTCACGCACCGCTGCCCCCGGCCGCACTGTCCATCGGCCCAGCAACAGCCGGTCGGCACGCGGGCCGGGCACGTGAGCGCGCACTCGCCCTCGACCGCGACGCTCGCCCCGGCCATGGCCGCCATGCAGGCGTTCGAGTAGGTCATCCCATCGCAGCCGCACACGGGCCGAAACTCCCGGGTGCACGCATCCGGCCGGGCCGCGCACACGCCGCTCCCACCGCACACGCCGCCGCCGAGGTCGCAGTACCGGCCCGTCCGCAGCCCGCAGTCGACGTTCGCCTCGCAGCTGAGCATGGACATGCCCGCGTCCACCTCCGGCGCACCCGCGTCCACCTCCGGCGTCCCCGCGTCCACCTCCGGCGTCCCCGCGTCCACCTCCGGCGCACCCGCGTCCACTTCCGGCGCACCCGCGTCCACTTCCGGCGCACCCGCGTCGAGCCGCGACGGGTCCGTCCCGGCATCGACCCGCCCCGGGGTCCCTCCCCCGCATCCTGCAGGGAGCATCATGAGCGAGCACGCAAGAATCCAGGTACGCATCGAAGACCTCCTATCGAAAGCCGGAGTCTGCGGGGGCTGCCCCCGGATGTCATCCGTCGGCTTGCATCCCCGCACAACCGGCTAGACTCGCCGCGATGACGCGCTATCCGACCCGGTTCGAGAACGTTCACGATCTCGCCCGGCTCCCGTGGTTCGACGTGCGTGACGGAGTCCTCGTGGTGACCGACCCCGCGGTCCCGGAGGCCATCGACATGCACACGCACCTCGCGCTCGCGTTCGTGCGGCCGATGCAGGTGGATCTGGGCCGCGCGACCGCGCGCACCGAGCATTACCTGCCCTCCGGCGCGCCTCTGGACTTCGACGTCTACCAGAACCGCAACTTCTCACCCGAAGACCTCGCGCGCATGGAGCGCGACCTCGCGCTCGGCAGCCTCGGCCCGGGCGGCATGCGCGCGACGCACACGGTCCCCAACCTCGTGCGCGAGATGGGCGCCATGAAGATCCGTCAGAGCGTGCTGCTCGCCATCGACCTCCCGCTCGGGCTCTCGAACAACGCCGGCGCGTGGCTCCGCGCGGCCCACGGGAACGACGCCCTGGTCGTGTACGGCTCGGTGCACCCGTTCGACCGGGACGTCGAAGGCAAGCTCGACGCGCAGAAGGCGATGGGCGCGCGGGGCATCAAGGTCCATCCCGCGGTCCAGATGGTCAAGCCGGACGCCGACCGATGCATGGCGCTGTTCCGGGCGTGCGGCGCGCGCGGGCTGCCCGTGTTCTTCCACTGCGGCCCCGTGGACATCGAGACCAAGCTCGGCCGTTACCTCTCGCAAGTCCGCCACTACGAGCGCGCGATCGCCGAGTGCCCGGGCACCCGCTTCGTCCTCGGTCACTCGGGTGCGCTGCAGCTGGAGCAGGGCCTCGCGCTCGCCCGGCGTTACCCCAACGTGTGGCTCGAGCTCGCCTCGCAATCGCTGCCGGGCGTCCGCACCCTCGTCGAGCGCGCGCCCGAGGACCGCGTGCTGTTCGGAACCGACTGGCCGTTCTACGATCAGTCGATCGGACTGGCGAAGGTCCTGATCGCCACCGACGACGACCTCGACGCGCGCAGGCGCATCCTCCACGACAACGCCGTCGCCCTGCTCGGAAGGCCCGCATGAACGCCCTCGCTGCCGCTCCGTTTGCCCGCTTCGCAGATCACGTGCGCGCGCCTCTCCACGTCGCCGCAGCGGGCGGACGTCGATGAGGAACCTGCTCATCGTGTTCATCATCGCCCTCGCGCTCGGCGGCGCCGGCGGCTGGTTCGGCCACCAGCAGTACGGCACGCGGTTCGGCAGCACCGAGGCGGTCGTCGTGTCCAAGCGCCTCGAAGAAGAGCGCTTGGTGCTCGTGCTCGAGGCCGACGAACACGCGATGCTCGCCACGTTCCGCAACCGCGCGTCCGACGTCGACGAGCTCGTCGCCATCGGCGACACGTTGCGGATCGCCGGGACCGGAGGAGTCTTCACCGACGACCCGCAGATCCTCGAGGTCCGGCGCGGGGCGCACGGGGGCGGCGCCGAAGGACACGAAGGAGACCACGGCGGCGGCGACGGCGGCGTGGAGGAAGGCGGGCCCAACGATGGCGGCGTGGGGGACGGCTCGATCGACGACGCCGGTCCGATCGATGGCGCGATCGACGGCGCGGTCGAGATCGCGGACGGGGGCGACGCAGGCGCCACGGACGCCGGCACGACGGAGGCCCCCGCCGAGCCCGCCCGCCGCGCGGCGACGCCCTGACCCACCCGGACCCACCGGCCCTTCCCCCGCCTGGAGATGCGCGATGAGGAACCCGTTCGCACTCCCGATCGTGCTCGCGCTCGGCCTTCCGTGGGCGACGTCGGCCTCGGCCCAGGACGGTCCGGCGGCCGGAACCCGCGCGAGGGCCGCGGCCTCGCGGGCGGTCGCCGCCTGCGTCCATCGTGAAGACGAGCAGCTGCAGCGCTTGCTCCGCGCGCTCGAGCAGGCCGAGGCGCGCGCCGCGGCCGAGGGCGCCGGGCCCGATGTCCGGGAACAGGCCGAGGCTGCGATCGACGCGCTGTCCGAGCGCATCGACGAGCGCGCCCTCGCCGTCCGTGCGTGCGTGCCGTCGGGGGCCGACGCCACGGCGACGCCGCGAAGCATGGGGGACGAGCCGGGCTCGCTCTCGGGCGAGCACGGCACGGTGCACACGGTCGAGCGAGGCACCCGCCTCGAGGGCGGCGTGGTCGTGGTGCAGGGCGAGCGGGTCGATGGCGAAGGCACGGCCCGCGACGAGGACGTCCGTGCCGCCGTGCGCGCGCTCTCCCCTCGGCTGGCCCGATGCGGCGCTCAGCTGCGCGGTCGGGGCGCGCGGGCAGGGGCCGAGGTCCACGTCGTGATCCGCGCCGACAGCCCGACCCGCGCCGAGACGGAGGTCGAGCACACGACCGGCGGCGACGAATCGCTCCGCGCCTGCGTCGGTGAAGCGATGGCCGGCCTGGTGGTCATCCGCAGCCAGCGCGGCCACTCCGAGTACGCCTACGTGTTCCGCTTCGACGGGCCATGAGCCCCCGCCGCTCGACACCTCCGCCGAGGCACGAACTCCGAGGTCCTGCATGCGTCTGCCCGAAGGCCTGAGCCGCGACGACATCGTCCGCTTCGAGCGGACCCACGTGTGGCCGCCGTACACGTCGAGCGAGCGGCACGCGTCGCACGACCCGCTGGTCGTCGTGGGCGCCGAGGGCTCGTGGCTCCTCGACGCAGACGGACGCCGCTACCTGGACGCCGTGTCCTCGTGGTGGAGTTGCACGCTGGGGCACGATCCGCCGCGGCTGCGGGCTGCCGTCCGGGCCCAGCTCGACCAGCTCATCCACGTGGCCGCGGGCGGCATCACGCATGCCCCCGTCGCGCTGCTCGCCAAGGAGCTCGCGGAGATCGCGCCGGCCGGGCTCGTCCGGACGCACTTCAGCGACGACGGAAGCACGGCCGTCGAGGTCGCCATCAAGATGGCGTTCCAGTACTGGCAGCAGAACGGCCGCCCTCGCCGACATCGATTCCTCGCGCTCTCCGGCGCCTACCACGGCGACACCCTCGGCGCGGCGAGCCTCGCCTCGCTCGAGGAATTCTCAGGGGTGTTCGGACCCTTGCTCTTCGAGATCGTGCGCCCCCCATCCCCCGACGAGCCCGGTGGATGGGCGCGCGTCGTCGAGACCATCGAGCAGACCCTGCGCACCCGCCGCGACGAGATCGCGGGCGTGGTCGTCGAGCCGCTCATCCAGGGTGCGGCCGGAATGAAGATGCACCCGCCCGAGGTGCTCCAGCGCCTGCGCGCGTGCACCCACGAGATCGACACGTTCCTGATCGCCGACGAGGTCTTCACCGGGTACGGGCGCACCGGTCGGATGTGGGCGGTCGATCACGCGGGCATCGCGCCCGATCTGCTCTGCCTGGCCAAGGGCTTCACCGCCGGCATCCTCCCGATGGCCGCCACGATGGCGACGGCCCGGGTCCACGACGGTTTCCGAGGCAGCGCCGATCGGGCGCTGATGCACGGCCACACGTTCTGCGGGCATCCCCTCGGCGCGGCGGTCGCGCGCGAGGTCCTCTCGATCTATCGCGACGAGCGGATCGTCGAGGGTGTCGCCCCGCGCGCAGCGCGCATCGAGCGCGTCTTCCACGACCGGATCTCGTCCATCCCCGGGGTCCGCCGGGTGCGCACGCTCGGCATGGTCGGCGCCGCCGACCTCGGCGAGAGCGGATACCGCGGCGAGCGAGGCCCGGCCGTGCAGGACGCGGCGCGACGGCTCGGGCTGTACCTGCGGCCGCTCGGCGACACCGTCTACGTCACCCCCGCGCTCGACATCGACCTGGCGTGCCTCGAGCAGCTGCTCGACGGCGTGGAAGAGGCCCTGCGCGCGTGCGCGCCATGACGCCCTCCCCCGTCCCTGCTAGCGTTCGACACGATCCCTGACCGCCCTCCGAAGCACGCCCGTGAGCACCGACGCCATGCCCTCGAGTCCCCGGGCCCCCTTGCTCGTCCGCCTGCGCCCGTGGGTGCTGCTCACGGTCTCCGCCGTGATGACCTTCCTCGGGTTCGCCGGCTTCGGACTGTGGCCGCTGGCGTTCGTCGGGATCGTGCCCGCGCTCTTCGTGCTCGATCCGCGGGCATCACGCGGCGGCTTCGAGCGCCCCTCGGGGCGCGGATTCTTCCTGCGGGCGTGGTGGTTCGGCTACCTCGCGGAGCTCGGCGGGTTCTACTGGCTCGTGAACACGCTGACGGAATTCTCGGGATTTCCGGTCGTCGTGTGCCTGTTGATCGCCTCGATCTTCTATCTCTTCCAGGGCCTCCAGTTCGTCGTGATCCTGTGGCTCTGGGCGCGCGCCCGGAGCCGCGGATTCGCGTCGACCCCCGCGCTCGTCGCGGCCTACCTGGCGTCGGAGGCCGCGTTCCCGATGCTCTTCGAGCACTACTACGGCGCCTCGCTCCATCCCGTGCCGGTGCTCATGCAGGTCGCCGACCTCGGCGGACCGATGATGTGCACCGCGCTGACGATGGGCAGCGCCGGGGCGCTCTACGAGCTCGTCTCCGCGCGGCTCGACGGGCGCCCATGGCCCCGTCTCTGGCCCGCGCTCGCCTTCGGCTACCTGCTCTTCGCCCTCGGCTACGGGGCCTACCGGCTGCACAGCGAAGAGGTCCGCGCCGACGCGGCGCCGCACCTGACCATCGGCGTCGTGCAGGCCAACATGGGCCTCTTCGAGAAGTGGCAGGACCCTCAGCTCGGCGTGGTCCGCCACGTGGCCGCGACCCGCGCGCTCACGGCCGCAGAAGATCCGGACCTCGTCGTGTGGCCCGAGTCGGCCGTGACGTTCTTCCTCCCGAACGGGCTCCGGAGCCTCTCTCAGTGGCCGCTCGGGCGCCGCCTCGGGATCGACCGCCTCGGGGTCCCGATCGTCTTCGGCGGGTTGCGTCAGGTCGCGACCGAAGGCGGCGGCCACGAGGACCGAAACACGGCGGTCCTCGCCGGCGGCGACGGCGCCATCCTCGGCACCTACGACAAGGCGTACCTGCTCGCGTTCGGAGAGTACCTGCCTTTCGGAGACACCTTCCCGCAGCTCTACGACCTCTCCCCGATGAGCGGTCGCTTCCGCCCCGGCAACGACCCGAGCCCGGTCGTGCTCTCCGCGCGCGACGGTCACGAGTACCGCATGTCGGTGCTCGTCTGTTACGAGGACATCGTCTCGTCCTACGTCCGGCGCGCCGTGGGCGTCGGCGATCCCCACGTGCTGCTCAACGTCACGAACGACTCGTGGTTCGGCGACACGCAGGAGCCCTGGGTGCACCTGTCCCTCGCTCGCTTCCGCGCGATCGAGCACCGCCGATCCCTGATCCGAGCGACGAATTCCGGGGTGAGCGCGATCGTCGATGCCACCGGCCAGATCGTCCGACAGAGCGCCCTCTTCGAGCAGCAGACGCTCTCCGCCTCGGTGCCGATGCTCGCCGGCACCACCACGCTCTACGGCCTCGTCGGTCCCTGGCCGGGCCTCGCGGGCTTGCTGGCCATCCTCGCGATGGCCTTCGCGCCTCGGCGCCGTTCACCCGATTGACCCCGCGATCTCGATGAATCGTTGACACCGTCGGCTGGCGGGAGTTCGATCCCGGGTCCATACCCCGGCCGGTCGAACCGGAGCCCCATCGGTGCGCAAGTCAGCCCTCATCCTCTTGGTCCTGTTCGTCGTCTTCCTCGGTGCCGCGCCTGCGCCCGCGGTCGATGCCAACGCATGGTCGCGGGTCTTCATCAACGGGCAGATGACGCCGGTGTCGTTCAACGACGGCGACAGCTTCCGCGTGCAGGCCGGCGAGTTCTCGGGCGCCCAGTGTCGCCTCGGTGGCTACAACACCCTCGAGAGCTTCGGACCCGGGCACCAGTGGGGCGATTGGCACCCGTACGAGCTCTACGTGACCGCCAAGCAGGCGACCTACAACGGGCGCCGCGGAACGTGGCACTGCTTCACCGACGGGCGTCGTGACGGCTACGGCCGCCTCCTGATGGACTGCCCGGACCTGGCGTACAGCCAGATCGTGCAGGGGTTCGCCCACGCCTACCAGATCGACGACACCCCGACGCGCCCCGAATACCTCCGCGCGATGCACGAGGCCATCGAGGCGCGCCGCGGCATCTGGGCGCACGGCGTGCCCGACTACGTGATGACCTCGGTGCACTCCGCCTCCGAGGACCCGCAGCGCGAGTGGCATTACAACCGGCTCGTCTCGACCCACGACGGCCACTCCGAATCGTACCGGCACCACGAGAACTACGACGAGTGCGAGTGGGTCTGCAACGAGGAGATCCGCGCCGACGAGTCCGCGGTCGCCGCCGCCGCGCGCGCGCTGCGCGCCGATCCGCAGATCGGCCCGGGCCTGGCCGAGTACCAGAACTTCCATCTGCTCGAGTTCGCCCGCCGCTTCGCCCGGCTCGGCGAGTTGCCGGAGTACCTGACGGGCGACGTGCGTGCGCTCGTCGAGGCCCGCCTGACGGCCGACAGGGCCGAGGGCCGCCTCGGCACCACCCACCAGGAGCGCGGCTCCTGCATGCTCTACGTGGACTTCACCCGTCGCTACGGCGGCGACCGTGCATCGTGCCTGCGTGGGCACGGGACGGTGCCCCCCGGCGCGAACGTGCCCGGCGCGGGCCACGGCCACTGAGCCCTCCGGAGAGAGCCATGACCTTTCGCGCATCCGTGCTGCTCACCCTGCTCGCCGTGGCCCTCGTGCCCGGCTGCTACACCCCCCCCGGGCCCGGCCTCTGGCCCCGCGGCTACGAGACCACCGCCGACGCTTGCACGGACGGGCGGGACAACGACTTCGACCGTCGGGTCGACTGCCTCAACACCGACTGCTTGATGCGCGGCTACTGCGACGAGCTGATCCCGCCCGTCCGCGAGGACGAACCCGAGGACACGCTCGCGACCTGCTCGGACCGCATCGACAACGACGGCGACGGCAACTTCGATTGCGGCGACCGCGGATGCCAGCCGATCCTGGAGCTCTGCTGCATCTCCGAGTTCGACGACGCGTCCTGCAGCAACGGCCTCGACGACGATGGCAACGGCTTCGCCGACTGCCAGGACAACGGCTGTCGCAACGGCGTCTTCGTCACGGTGTGCGAGGCCGAGACGAACTGCGGCAACGGCCTCGACGACGACGGTGACCGCGAGGCGGACTGCGCCGACTCCGACTGCGCCAGCACCGCCGCGTGCCGCGGTGGCGAGCTCGACTGCGGCAACGCGACCGACGACGACGCGGACGGCCGTGCCGACTGCCGCGATCCCGACTGCGCCGCCGATCCGCTCTGCGCCGGTCCGGAGGACAACGTCGCGCGGTGCACCGACGGCGTCGACAACGACGGGGACAGCCTCACCGACTGCGCCGACGACGGCTGCTCGTCCGCGGGCCTGATGCAGATCGACCTCTACTGCATGGCGCGCTCGGGTCCCGAGAACACGTACGAGCGCTGCACCGACGGCGTCGACAACGACGGCAACTCGTTCGTCGACTGCGGAGACTTCGGCTGCTCCCGGTCCACCGACCCGCAGATCCTGGCGTGGTGCGCGGCCACCGCCGAGCACACGGCCGAGGCGTGCGGCAACGGCGTCGACGACGACGCCAACGGCTTCATCGACTGCGCCGACTTCAACTGCACGATGGCGTCCCGGAACGCGACGCCCGAGGCCATCGCGTTCTGCCTCGACCGCGCCGAGACCGGCATCGCCAAGTGCAGCGACGGCATGGACAACGACGGCAACGGCTTCAGCGACTGCGGCGACTTCAGTTGCTCGCGCTCGATGGACGCCGAGGTGCTCGCGTTCTGCGCGGAGCGCTCCGAGGACACCGTCGTCAAGTGCGGCGACGGCCTCGACAACGACGGCAACAACTTCGTCGACTGCAACGACTTCAGCTGCGCCCGCTCGACCAACCCGGAGGTCGCGGCCCTCTGCCTGACCCAGGGCGAGCGGACCTTCGACCGGTGCACCGACGGTGTGGACAACGACGGCAACGGCTTCGTCGATTGCGCCGACTTCTCGTGCGGGGACGTGGTCGAGAACCTCGACGGCGGCGGCGTCCGCAGCCCCTGTCAGGAGAGCGTCGGCCCCGTCGACGTGGCCCGCTTCGCTTGCCAGGACGGCCTCGACAACGACCTCGACGGCTTTGTCGACTGTGACGACTGGGACTGCAACTGGAACCCGCTGACCCGCGACCTCTGCCTCGACCCGGCGACTTCGACGCCGCGCGTGTGCGGTTGAAGCACGGCAGTGACACGCGCCTCGGACTCGAACGGACTGGATCGGGAAGGACCCCTCGGATGACCCACGCCTGCATGCGCCGCGCGCCCGCGCTGACCCCGCTGCTCACGATGCTCGCCCTCGCGCTCGGCGGCCCTTCGGGCGTCCGCGCCCAGTCCGACGTCGGCGCGCAGCCCGCCGACGGCGCGCAGCCAGCCGGTCTCTCGGGGGGACTGGGACTCTCGTCGGCCAGCGCGCCCGCGCACGAGACCAACTGCACCGACCGGCAGGACGACGACGGCGACGGCCTCGCCGATTGCGCGGACGCCGACTGCTACGACGTCGCGGTCTGCCACGCCGGCGGCAACGAGGAGACCACGAACCAGCGCTGCAGCGACTGGATCGACAACGACGGCGACAGCGCCGTCGATTGCGACGACACCCAGTGCCAGGTCCCGGCGATCACCGTCTGCCGCGGCAGCTGGAGCGGCCCCGCGCAGGGCGGCGGCGCGACGACCGGCGGAGACGACGAGGTGCCCGAGCTCGGCGAGGGCCAGAGCCTCGAGGACCTGATCGGGCGCGGCGGCGACGCGAACGGCGAGCGCACCGACGAGACCTGCTCCGACGGCATCGACAACGACGCCGATGGTCGCCTGGACTGCGCCGACTTCGGCTGCCGTTTCGATCCCCAGGTCTCGGTCTGCAACGGCCAGCCCGGCATGCGCTTCTCGCTCGTCGCCGGTGTCGGCGCGAGCCTCCAGTGGAACTACGACCAGCCGGTCGGCGGCACCAAGACCTCGAGCTTCGAGCCGACCGCCCGCTTCACGCTGCTCCAGCTGCGCGCCCTCGGGCCGATCCCGTTCATCGAGAACTCGTTCTTCCTCGTGAACGTGCGCGCCGAGGATCGGGTTCGCCTGTCGTTCCTCATGTTCCAGGTGCCGATCTCCAGCTCGGGCCACTACTTCCAGCTCAACAGCGGGTTCGGCGGTCTCTCGGCCGGCCTCATCATCTCGGCGGCGCGTCAGCCGCTCCTCGATCCTCCGCAGTACCTCTACAGCCGCTTCGAGCAGGGCAACGGCGCCGCGGTCGAGGTCGGTGGCCCCATCGACTCGGCGGGCGTGAGCCGATTCCGCCTCTTCGCGGCGGGCGGCTCGGGCGAGTTCTCGGGCAGCGTCGGCGGTGGCTTCTTCCGCTCGGACGAGCGCAACTTCTCGTGGGCCGTCGGCGGTCAGTTCCAGCTCAACCTGATGGGTCGCTACGACCGCTTCGATTCGCCGCTGCTCTACGTGCCCGACCCCGGCACCGCGGCGATCTCGGTCGGCGCCAAGTACGACCAGCGTGCGGCCGAGCGCTTCGTCGGCGTCAACGGCACCGCGGTCTTCAACTACTGGCACTTCGGTCTCCGGGCCGAGAGCTACACCGGCATCATCATGGACGACGTGATGGGCAACGTGCCGGTGCAGACCGCGTTCAACGTGACGGCGAACGCCCTGATCGTGCCCCGCGTCCTGGCCCTCGCGGCCGACGTCGGAGGCTACTATCAGCCGGTCGACTACGCCGTCGGTCCCCCGACCGATCCGGCGTTCCGCAACCAGCTCGAGACGCTGCAGTGGCGCACCGCCCTGCACTGGTACGCGTGGCGCAGCACCGGCGTGCTGACCCTGCTCTACCGCGAGCAGTACCAGCAGCAGGACACCCGCAGCCGCCAGTTCGAGACCGAACGTCAGCTGCGCCTCGAAGCCCGCTTCCGCTTCTGACAGACTCCTCCCCATGTCGAATCGACCCCGCGCGTGGAGGCGGTCCCTCGCCCTCTCTGCGCCTCGCCTCCTCGCCGCCCTCTCCCTCCTCGCGGCGCTTCCGGGCTGCCCCCGCACCACGGCCGCGCCCGACGCGGGGTCGGAGCTCGACGGCGGTCCCTACGACCCCGTCCAGGGAAATGGGTACGAGGGGGCGATTTCCCTCGACGACGCGCGGGTCATGGCGCTCGACCCACGCACCCTTCAGTCGGGGGCGACGCCGTGCCGCGGGCCCCTGCTCGGCCGGGTGTCACGGATCGTCGATGGCGACACGATGCACGTGAACGGCGTCTCCGAGATCGGCGAGTGGGACATCCGTTTCATCGGGGTCAACGCGCCGGAGATCTCGCACATGGGCTCGACGCCGGACTGCTTCGGCAACGAAGCCACGGTGTTCACGAACCAGCTCGCCGGCCGGCTCGTCTGGCTGACCTTCGACGCCGGCTGCAACGACCCCTACGACCGCACGCTCGCGTACGTCTGGGTCGGCGGCGGCACCGGGGACCTGTGGCAGCGGCAGCTGCTGCGGCGCGGGTTCGTGCGGACCCTGTCGATCGACCCGAACACCAGCTTCGCGGGCGTGTTCGAGGGCGAGCAGTCGACCGCCGAGGCCGCCGGCGCCGGCCTGTGGAGCGCCTGCCCTTGAAGTTCGTGGGCGCGCTGCTGGCGGTGCTCCCGGCCTTCGGATGCACCTGCGGCACCCCCTCGCCCGCTCCCCTCCGCGCGGCTCCCGCCGTGACCCACGCCGAGGGTGATCCGGGCTCCGGCCCATCGGCACCGATGTCGACGACCCTCCCGGTCGAGGCGTCGCGGGTCGCGCTGCCCCGCTCCACGCGCGTCGATCTGCCGCCCGAGCTCCCCGCCCTCCGGGTGACGATCGACGCCACGGGCACCACGCTCGACAACGGCGCCCAGCTCGGCGCCTGGCCGCCCGCCGACCGGGAACGGGTCGCGATGCAGCGGCCGCCCGGCGACGCGGAATGGCCCGCGGTGCACGCCGAGGTCGGCGATGGGTCCGGGCCGGGGATGCGGCTGGCAGGACTCTCCGAGGCGTTCGCCCGGGCGACCGCGGTGGAGAGGGCGCGCGCGGGCGACCGACACACGCCGACGGTGTACGCGCTTCACGTCGAGGCCGAGGTTCCTTACCAGCGCGTCGCGCAGGTGCTGTTCACCGCGGCCCTCGAGGGGTGGTCCGAACCGCGCTTCGTGATGAGGGCGCCGGCCCCGGGCCCCTCCACGTCCACGGTGTGGCTCGCCGTTCCCTTGGCCGGCGGTGCAGAGCCGCCGGCAGACCTCCCCGCGCAGCCGACGTTGAGCGTCTCGATCACCGCCGACCGGCACGTGCGGGTCGGCATCGGCCCTCGCCCGCTCGACTCCGGCTGCGACCGCGTCGCAGAGGCACCGGTCGACACCCTGCCCGACCTCGACGCCGCCGCCTTCACCGGTTGCGTCGACGCCGCGCTCCGGGCGGGCCTTCTCTTCGAGGGCGCGACCCTCACGGCTCCGGGCGACCTCCCGGCGCAGGGCCTCCTGCAACTGCTCGAGGCCTTGCAGGCCCGCGTCCCGCGGGTCGCGCTCGCGATCCCGGTCGGGCGAACCGGCAGCTGACGGACCGCCACCCGACGACGCAGAAAGCGCCACCGGACCGAGGTCGGGTGGCGCTCCGGGGCACGAAAGGTCGAAGCGGACTCTTCAGCCCGCGACCGCCCGCAGCGTCACGTTCACCCGGATGGTGTTCGAGACCTTGAGGCGGACCGGCGCGCTGATCGAGATCTGGTAGTCCGACAGCTCCACGTCGAAGCTGGCCTGTCCTCGGATCACGTCGCCCGTCACGCCCTGCGCGCGGAGCTCGTCCGTGAGCGGCATGAGCCGCACCTGCGCCGGCGCGCTGATCTCGCGGGTCACGCCGTGCAGCGTGAAGCGACCGCGGAGCGTGACGCGGAGGGTCTCGTCGGCCCGCAACGCCGTGGCGCCCTCGACCGCCGTGATCTCGAACGTGGCCTGCGGGTGGTGCCCGGCGTCCAGCCAGTCGGGGCCGTGAAGATGCTCGTCGCGCAGGTCGAGCCCGGTGCGGATGCTCGCGATGTCCACCGCGACCGTGCCGCGGGCCGAGCCGAGCGCGTTCGGGTCGAGGTTCAGCTCGCCGCTAACCGTGCCGCTCACGCCGGTGATGCGCTCGAGGGGCGCATCGGAGACGAACTGGATCCGGCTTCCGCCGTTGCGCGAGATCTGGAAGCGCCGCACCTGGGCCTCGGCGTGGGAGCCCACCCCCATCCACGCGCACGCGAGCAGCGATGCCCCGAGAAGCCACGACGATCGACGAGCCAACGGAACGACAACCATGAGATCCTCCGATTCGATGACGGTCGAGAGTCGCCTCACGAACCCGCGATGACAAGCGCCCCGTGAGGGGACCGTCCGCCCGCGGGGCGCTTCGACGCGGACGGTCCGCGCCGATTCAAGGCGGGACGGCGTCGCGTTCAGCGCACCCCGAGCGACGGCGGCAGCAGGAGCAAGAACGTTCCGTCCGGCGCCGCCGAGGCCCGGCCGATGGGCACCGGC
Organism: uncultured Sandaracinus sp.; assembly: GCA_903828805.1. Taxonomy (GTDB): domain Bacteria; phylum Myxococcota_A; class Polyangia; order Polyangiales; family Sandaracinaceae; genus Sandaracinus. Next base: position 13,453 of record CAIKNO010000150.1, read on the forward strand.
CGACGCTCACCGGCCGCGTCGTCGACGAGCGCGTACGCCGTGATCTCCGCCCCGTCGAGAGGTCCCGCATCCTCGAAGTGGGCCTGTCCACGCACGACGACCGGGGTTCGCACGTCGAAGACCTCGCGCAGGCCGGCCGTGCTGCCTCCGATGCCGAAATAGGGTCGAACCACCCACGCGAACTGGCTGCCCGCGGGCGGCTCGACGACGAGATCGTAGACGCCGACGTCCAGCGGGAGCGAGACCTGACCGGTCGGATCGCTCAGCGCCTCGGACGGACGATTCAGCAGCGCGACCCCGCCCTCCGGCAATCCCGCCACCGGGACGTGCAGCGGCAACGCCCGCACCCGCGCGTCGGTCAGCGGCTCGTCGGCCGATCGTTGCACGAGTCCGGACAGGACACTTCGCGCCGGCATCGTGAAGACGCGGCGCACGTCCCCGATCACCTGGGTACGCTCCAGCAGCACCCCGAGACTGTCCTCGAGGGGACGGATCTCGACCTCGTACTCGCCGGGAAGGACCCGGGCCTCGAACTCGCCCGGCCCGAGCGGTGCGCCGGAACAGCCGAGCGAGGGCGCCCCCGCAGCCGTGGTCCCCGTGACCCGCCGCACGACGTACGTGCCCCGAAGTCCCGTCTCCGGGTCGAGGAGCTCGGAGGCGCGGAGGGTCACGACGGCGGCCGACACCGGTCCCGCGCCGAGCGAGGGAGGGAGTTCCAGCATGCCCGCGAGACACACCCCCGTGTCCGGGCGAGGCACGCGCAGCCGCACCCGCCCGTCCTCCCCGCGCGCGAGCACGGAGGGATCGAGAACGACCGTGGGGAACGCCGCGCTCTCGAGATAGCTCGGCGGCGCGCCGATCTGCAGGACCCAGGGGCCCGCCGACGGATCGACGTGAAGTTCGAAGACCCCGGCCTCGCCCGCGGCGGTGGTCGCGGTGGTCGCGATCGAGGAGACCAGCGTGCCGCGCGACGGATCGAGCGCCCGCACCTCGAGACCATCCTGACCCTCATCGCGGTCGTCGAGCACCACGCCGGTGACGAGGACGCTCTCCGTCGGCAGCACGACGTCGTAGAACTGCCCGGCCGTGAGCTCCAGCGAGGACCGCACCGGGTAATGGCGCGCCGCGTCCTCGCCGCGCGGTTGCACCTCGACCTCGTAGGTCGTTCCAGGCAAGAGTTGTGTCGCGTAGTCCGCGGCCCGCTCCCGGGGATCGAACCCCGGACGACCCGCGACGGTGCGCACCGTCACCCCGACGGGGGCTGGACCGGGCAAGGTGCGGCGTGGGGTGAAGACGAGGTCGGCCTCCACGCCCGGACCGGTCCCGAGGTCCCCAGCGCGGACGCGTCCGGTGACGGGCACGGGCCGCCTCACCAGCACGTCCGCCGAGGCATCGCCCGCCGTCGCCACGAAGGGACCGACGCCCGTCGTCAACACCGGACGACCGTCGGCGTCGCTCTCCGGCAGCACCAGCGAAAGGACGAACTCGTAGGGCGCGTCGGGATCATCGACGCACATCGAGAGGTCGGGATCACAGCGGCCCGCCCGGCACGACGCCGAGACGTCGCATCGGTTCTCGGGCCGCTCGTCATCGACATCGATCACCAGCGCGCATCCGAACCCCACCCACGCCGACACGCTCACCGCGAGCGCCCGGACCAGGAGCGACCGCGACACCCCCCGGAGTCCTGCATGGCGCGAGGCCGGAACATCAGGATCATCGTGGACACGGTACCGGTCATGAGACGGGATCACGGACACCTCGTCATGTCCACCGGCGAAGGCCCGCTCGCGACCCACCACGTCGCCGAGCCGAGGTCCCCTTCGAACGCGGGTTCCC
>CAIKNO010000151.1 GCA_903828805.1 uncultured Sandaracinus sp.
CTCGACGACTTCGGCGACGCGACGCTGGCCTCGGGCTTCATCGACGTGCTGCGTCCCGCCTGAACCGCGCGCCCCGCCTGGAACCGCACGCCCCGCCTGAACCGCGCGCCCGTCCCCGCGTCGCAGCCGGCGCGGGGAGAGGCGCTCGGAGGGTGCGCGTCAGTCCGCCCCGAGCGAGACCTCGAGCAGGCCGCCGGAGCCCGCCGTGCCGCCAGCGTGCCGCAGCACGAGATGGGTCCCGTGGGCCGCCGCACCGACGAAGAGCGCGCCCCGGGTCAGGGCCCGGGCCGGCCCCGACGACACGACGCCGCTCGCGGCATCACGCGCGAGCAAGCGGAGCTCCAGACGGTCGATCGCGCTGAAGTCCGGGGTGTACTCGACGGTCACGAAGCGCCCGCCCGGCAAGAGGTCGAACGCGCTCGGCAACGCCAACCGCTGCACCGAAGCGGCCCCGAAGAGGTCGAGCGGCGCAGCCCCGTCGAGCGCCGACGGCCCCACGAAGAACACGTATCCGCCCTCGCTCCCATCGGGCCAGGCACCGCCGAAGCGCACGCCGCCCGCGACCACGAGGCCGGCTTCCGCCCAGTACCCGACGCCGCCGCTCGCGTCGCCCATCCCGGAGGCGACCTGGGCGCCCCCCATGATCCCGGCCCGCCCGCGGTGAAGGCCCTGACCAGTCGCCCCGCCGAGGCCGCCACCGTTCACGAGGTAGTCCTCCGGACCGATGAACGCCGCGTCGAAGTTCCCCGGCGCCGAGGTCTCGAGCACCGCGCCGCCCGCCGTCGCGAGGTCGAACACCCCGCCGACGAAGCCCGCGAGGGTCGTCGTGTATCCGAAGACCGCGTGTCCCGTGTCGGGCGAGACCGCGAGGTAGCCGCTGCCGAACACCATCTCGCCCGACGAACCGTCGTACGCGGCGGAGCCCACGACCGCGGTCGAGGGCAGCGCAGTGCCCACCTCGAGCGTCCAGCGAGACACCTCGAAGCGCGCGCCGGACGCAGTCGGCGACGCCGTGAGCGCGAACACCGTGTCGCCCTCGATCGTCACGGCGTCCGCGCCCCGACACCAGTGACGCACCGGCGCGAGGCCCTCCCCGAGGGCCGCCTCGAGCGCCGCCGCCTCGAGCCCGCACGACGCGATGCACACGTCACGGACGCAGACCTCGTCCGCCGCGCACGCACAGGCCAGGCCGCCCCCATCGTCGCCGCCGGTCCCCGCGTCGGCGGGCGACGCATCCGGGTCGGTCGTCGCGGCGTCCGCGACGGCGCCTCCGTCGACGACGGGGCCCGCGTCGGACGTCATCGGTCCATCGCCTCCGCATCCCCCGAGCGAGAGCGAGAGCGAAAGCGCAAGCGCCATCGTCCCACCCGCCCCACCGGTCGGCCGGGCGAAGCCGCCCACGCGCGCCATTGCGCCCTCGAGAACCCACGCACCGTTCGCTCGCATCATCGTCGCAGCTCCACTCCCGGCGTCCCCGCCGAGCGGTTCACGAGCACGGATGTCCAGCGGCGCGCGCGGACGGAACGACCGCCCGACGAAGCCTCCCGCCCACCGCGGGACACACGTGCAGTTCGCGCGGACGGCAGGTCTCCTGGCTCCCGGATCCACCGCGCGGCTCCGTCTTCCCAGGGCAGGTTCCCCAGTGACCCCGGAGCGGACGCGACGTGCGTCCGTGCCGGGCCGTGCCGCGCGTCCCCGGTCACAGTGGCGGGGGCCGCGCCGGACTCGGCGGCTGCGGAGCAGTCCACAGCGCCTCACCGGCTTCCCTTTCACACGCGCGGCCCATCGAAGCGGGCCGCGCGACCGTACGCGCACGTTCTTGCAAAGAACCGCGCCGGGAGGCCGCCGCAGGGAGGCCGCGTATACGCCTTCGGCTCCGCCCCATGCAAGCGATGGTGAGCCCAGGGATACGCGCGCCCCGCGTTCCCGCGGCGATCGCGCGGTGCCCATGCCGTGTCCGACGGGACGACGGGATGGGGCTGCTATGCTGCGCGCCCCCATGAGACGCGCGAGCGACACCGTGAACCCCCACGTGCAGGGGATGCTCACCAGCCCGGCCCTCCGGATCGCGGAGCGCTGCGATGCGCTCCGCGCCGCGGGCCACGACGTCTACAAGCTCGTGCTCGGCCAGTCCCCCTTCCCGGTGCCCGAGCGGATGATCGACGCGCTCCGCCAGAACGCCGGAGAGAAGGACTACCTTCCGGCCTACGGCCTGCCCGCGCTGCGCCGCTCGATCGCGGCCCACGTGGAGCGGCGGCTGGGGATCGATCGCACCTCGGACGATGTGCTGATCGGGCCCGGCAGCAAGCAGCTCGCGTTCCTCCTGCAGCTCGTGTTCGCGGGGGACGTCCTCGTGCCGACCCCGGCGTGGGTGTCCTTCGCGCCGCAGGCCCGGGTCCTCGGGCGCGACGTCGTGATGCTCGAGACCCGGCGAGACGATGGCTACCTGCTCACGCCTTCCGCGCTCGCGTCGGCGTGCGAGCAGGGAGGCGACCGACCGCGGCTGCTCGTGCTGAACTACCCGAGCAACCCCACGGGCTTGACGTACCGGCCAGAGGACCTGCGCGAGCTGGCGCGCGTCGCGCAACGGCACGAGGTCTTGCTGCTCGCGGACGAGATCTACGGCGAGCTTCACCACAAGGGACAGCACGCGTCGATCGCGCGCTGGTACCCCGAGGGGACCATCCTCTCGACGGGGATCTCGAAGTGGATCGGCGCCGGGGGCTGGCGGCTCGGGGCGTTCGTGTTTCCTCAGGAGCAGCGCGCGCTCCTCGACGCGATGGCCTGCGTGGCGAGCGAGACGTTCACCTCGACCTCCGCGCCGGTGCAGCACGCCGCCGTCGTCGCGTTCGACGGTGGGGAGGACATCGACCGCTACCTCGTGCAGGTCCGGCGCGTGCTCGCAGCGCTGGGGCGGTGGTGCGCGCGGAGGCTCGCGGCGGCCGGGATCGCCTGCGCGCAGCCGGTCGGGGGGTTCTACGTGTTCCCCGACTTCGCGCCGTTCCAGGCGGCCCTCGAGGCCCGGGGCATCGCCACGAGCGAGGCCCTCTGCGACCGCCTCCTCGAGGACACCGGCGTCGCGCTCCTGCCGGGCAGCGTCTTCGGTCGTGCCGACCGCGAGCTCACCGCGCGCCTCGCGTACGTCGACTTCGACGGAACGCGCACGCTGCAGTCGGTGTCGATGATCCCCCGCGAACAGCCCCTGGACGAGACCTTCCTGCGACGTCACTGCCCGCGCGTCGTCGAGGCCATCGAGCGCATCGTCGGCTGGGTGCCCCGCTGAGAGATCGACAGAGGCGCGCCGCCCCCGTCGTACACCGAGATCGGGACGGCCATGGCCGGGCTCTGCGCGAGCTCGTCGGCGAAGAGCGACCACACCATCGTGTCCCGCACCCGTCCGTCCGGCGTCCGGTCACGCCGTCGGAGCGTCGCATCGAGCGTGAACCCGAGGGTGCGCGCCAGCGATGCCGACGCGTGGTGCGCGGGGTCGCAGCGAATCTCGACGTGACGGGCGTGGTGCACGTCGAGCGCGACGCGCACGAGCGCCGACGCCGCCTCGGTCGCGAACCCCTGCCGCACGTGGGAGGCCCGGATCCAGTAGCCGAGCTCGACGGCCGAGGGCCCCACCCGCGGATGAAGCCCCGCCGCGCCCAGCTGCACCCGCTCGAGGGGATCGAAGATCCCGTAGACGTGGTCGATGTCGAGATCGAAATTCGCCCTGAATTGCTTGAGTTTGTCGATGCGCGTCGAGCGCGCGAGCGGCTCGTCCGCGGCCCACGGGAGCCACGCCCGCAGATGCTCGAGGCTCGTCTCGACCGCGTCCGCCGTGCGCGCCTCGTCCCCCGGCCCGAGCGGGCGCAGGACGAGGCGAGGGGTCTCGATCCGGTACGCGGTGGGCATCGGCGCGCTCCTTGGGCAACGAGGGACGAAGGGTCAGCCGAAGCGGAGCACGAGCTTGCCGAAGAGGGCGTCGGCCTCCATCGCGCGGTGCGCTTCGGCCACCTCCGAGATCGGCCACACACCCCCGACGACCGGCTCGAGCCGCCCCGCGGCGAAGAGCGGCAGGACCTCGCGGGTGAAGGCCTGGGCGAGCGCGATCTTCTCCTCGAGCGGGCGCGAGCGCAGCACCGACCCCACGATGCGGGCCCGCTTGCCGAGCAGCAGCGCGAGCGGCAG
>CAIKNO010000152.1 GCA_903828805.1 uncultured Sandaracinus sp.
CGCAACCACCTGGACGCCGCGACCGCCCCGTCCCCGCTGAACCTCACCGCGATGTTCTGGGGATGGCAAGCGGGCTACAAGTACCTGCGCTTCGAGGGCCGCAGCACCGGTCAGCCGGCGGGATTCCGCTTCCATCTGGGGGCCACCGGCTGCAGTGGCGATGCGCGTGACGGCACGCGGACGTGCACCGCCCCCAACGTTCCCGACATCGCGCTCGACGCGTTCGACCCCGCGCGGGACGTGGTGGTCGCGGATCTCGCAGGGCTCTTCTCGACGAGCGACATCGACACCGATGGGGGCGGCTCTCCGGGATGCATGGCCGACGAGGGAGATCCCGAGTGCGCGGTGCTCTTCGAGGCCGTGGGTCTCGACGCGACGTCGTCCCAATCGTTCTTCAGGGCCGAGCCCCGGACCGACGTGCCATGACCCAGGCGAAGCGCGTGACCGATCTGCTTCGGGGGCTCGCCGCCCTCTTCGCCGTCGCAGGCTTCGGGGTGGGATGCGAGCCCGAAGGGCCCGCCGGGTACGCGTGGGATCTCCCGCCGGGCATCCCGCCGCCGCGGGTCCCCGACGACAACCCGATGAGCGACGAGAAGGTCGAGCTCGGTCGGTACCTGTTCCACGACGTGCGCCTCTCGGGCAACGAGACCCAGTCGTGCGCGGGCTGCCATCGTCAGGCCGACGCCTTCACCGACGGGCGCGCGGTGTCCATCGGCTCGACGGGCGAGCCCACGCCCCGGAACTCGATGTCGCTGGCCAACGTCGCGTACGTCGCGCAGCTGACCTGGGCCAACCCCGCGCTCGTCGCGCTCGAAGATCAGGCCTTGGTGCCGATGTTCGGAGAACACCCCGTGGAGCTCGGGCTCTCGGGCATGGAGGACGTGCTGCTCGCACGCCTCGCGCTCGACCCGATGTATCCGTCGATGTTCCGCGCGGCGTTCCCGGACGACCCGGAACCGCTCCGCGTGACGAACGCCGTGCGCGCGATCGCGTCGTTCGAGCGCACGCTGCTCAGCTTCGACGCGCCCTACGACCGTGCGGGCCGGGGTGAACCGGGGGCGATGAATGCGGCCGCCGCGCGCGGGCAGGAACTGTTCTTCTCCGAGCGCATGGAGTGCTTCCATTGCCATTCGGGGTTCACGCTCAGCGACTCGACGACGCACACCGGACAGCCGCTCGCCGACGGCGGGCTTCACAACACCGGGCTCTACAACATCGATGGACGCGGCGCGTATCCCGCGCCGAACCGGGGGCTCTTCGAGCACACCGGCGATCCCCGGGACATGGGGCGCTTTCGCGCGCCGACCTTGCGCAACATCGCGCTCACCGCGCCGTACATGCACGACGGCAGCATCGCGACGCTCGAGGAGGTCCTCGATCATTACGCCGCCGGCGGGCGGACCATCGAGAGCGGACCCTTCGCCGGCGTGGGCGCGGACAGTCCCCTCAAGAGCATCTTCCTGCACGGGTTCACGCTGACCGATGCCGAGCGGGAGGACGTGCTGGCTTTCCTTCGGGGGTTGACCGACACGGCATTCATCGAGGACCCGCGCTTCTCGAGCCCTTTCCCCCCGTGAGATCGAGTCGAGCCCCGGGAGGCCGCGGTGAGCGATCCCGGGCCGGGCGTCGCGGGCGCGATCAGGTCGGCCTCGGCGGCCACTCGGTGGTGGGCTGGGAGGGTGGAATGCTCGAGCGCGCGTCCAGCGCCGGGAATTGCACGCAGGCGAGGGTGCCACCGCCCTCGCGCGGGGCGAGGTCGATGGTGCCGCCGTGTCGGCGGACGATCTCCGCGCAGAGCGTGAGGCCCAGCCCGGTCCCGAGCTCCCGCGCCTTCGTGGTGTAGAAGGGCTCGAAGAGTCGTGCGCGGTCCGCCTCGCCGATGCCGACCCCCGTGTCCTCGACGGTGAGCGCGACGAGGCCGGGTTCGTTCCGGGTCGAGACGACGATGCGATGGACCGCGACGGGACCATCGACGATGGCGTGCGCGGCGTTCGTGAGGAGGTTCGTGACCACCTGCATCAGCCGCAGCCGATCTCCGAGGACGAGCGCAGGGCCGTCGCTCCGGGTCTCCACGACCGCCCGGTCGCGCAGCTCGTGGGCCACCATGCGCTGCGCCTCGAGGACCACGTCCTGCAGGTCGAGACGCTCCATCTCGAAGGTCTCGACCCGCGCGAAGGGCAGCAGCGCCCGCACCACGGTCCGGATGCGGCTCGTCCCGTCGCGCATCGCGGACAGGAGCGCCGGGGCCTCGGGGTGTCCATCGACCAGCTCCTCGAGGGACTCGAGCGAGCCCATCAGGAACTGCAGGGGATTGTTGATCTCGTGCGCGATCCCGGCGGCCAGCTGTCCGAGGGCGGCGAGGCGGTTCGAGTGCAGCAACTGCTCGTGGGCGCGCTCGACGGAGGCGTTGGCGGCGCGGAGCGCCTGCTCGGCCTCGACCTGGGCCGTCTCGTCGCGGATCACGGAGAGGTAGTGCCGCACCCCGTCGATGACGTAGGTCGAGACCCGAACGCTGGCGATGAAGCGGCTGCCGTCCTTGCGTTGCATCGGATGGCGCGGCTCGAACGCCGAGCCCGTCGCCACCAGCGCCGCGCTCGTACGCTCGACCACGTCGGTCGCGGCGGGACCCCCGAGGGTCCGACCCGTCATCGTCTTGAATTCCTCGGGCGAATAGCCGAAGAGCGCGCAGGCTGCCCGGTTGACCTCGAGGGCCAGCGCGGTGTGGAAGTCGAACACGAGGATCGCGTCGCCGGCGGCGTCGAGCATCGTCCGGTGGCGCGCTTCGAGCCTTCGCAACGCCGCATCGCCCACCGCGCTCGAGGCTGACGTCACGTCGAGGTCGCGTGGCCCCACGGGGCCCGCGGAGGCGTTGGCCCCGCCACCGTCTGCGGGCCTCGGAACCGCCGGAAGTTCCGCGGATCGCTTGCCTGTCATCCGATCCCCACGAGCGTGATGGAATGATAGCGGCGGGCGCGATGCAACCTCGAAGTGACGGACGTGGCCGTGGTCCGCGGAGTCTTGCGGCACGCGGAGTGCTCACGAGCAGGGACGAGGTCCCATGAATGGCGTCTGGCAACGCGGGCTGGAGGTGGGCGGCCCGGGGCTCTGGGCGTTGGCCCTCGCCACCGTGTGTCTGTTGCTGGTGGTGCTGCTGGCCGCCCGAGCCCACCGGGCCCGAGGTCGGGACCCCGGCGCTCGACGTGGGGCGCGGTGGCCGCGTCGCGTCCGTCACGGTCGCGGCGCATTGCCTCGCTCGCCGACCGCGCGATCCGTGCTGTCGCCGCTCGCGGGGCATGCGCGACCGAAGGCATGACCCTTGCTCGCTGGTGCTGCACCATGAACATCGCCAGGCCCGTGCTCGACACCCTCGTGCTCTCCGTCGAAGGACCCGGTGGGGTGGACCTCGGGCGGCTGGAGCGGACGTTCCCGACCGTCACGATCCGCGTCACCCAGGACGGCGACACGGATCTCGACGAGTCCGACTGGCAGCGCGACGACTTCGACCTCGACGCGTGCGACCGCGCCATGGACGCGCGCATCACGCGGGATGGCACGTGGGCCGTGCGGAGTTCGGTCCGCCACGCGCCACGCTTCGGCTTCGAGGTGCTGACCCGTGCGCAGCGTTGGATCGACCGACGGAATGCGGGCAGCCGCGGGGCCTCGTTCGCCGCCGTGCTCGACGCCGTGCGAGACGAGGTCATGCGTGCCGGGGCGGTCTCGGTCCGCAGTCCCGGCGCGCGCGCGCTCGATGCCTGGCAATGGGCCCTGCGCCTCGACCCCGGCGCGGGCGAGGCCGTGCAGCTCGGCGCGCTGCTCCGTGGATGGATCGACAGCGAGCCCGAGGCCCGCGCGTCGGCCGAACGCCTGATCGAAGAGAGGGTCGAACCCGGGCTGCGACGGGTGGTGCTCGGCATGGTCGCCGACGATCTTCCTCCCCACGAACGCAGGTCCGACGCGATCTGGCGCGACGCCGAGGCCTTGCACTTCTGCTCGCTCGAGCTGCTGCACGTCCTTCGGACCCACGGCGTCGCCCGTGCCCGGTGGGAGCTCGACCGCGTGCTCTCGGGGATGGGGGGCCGGGCGCTCGCGGAGCTGACGACGATTCGCCTCGGACGGGTCGGAGCCGAGCTCGTGGATGCCTGCCTCGGCGGGGTCCGCATCGACGCGTGCGCGTGAACCTCGCGGCTGCCTCGGTCAGGGCCATTGCAGCGGCCGCCGCGGCGGGCGATGGTGCGCGGGATGAAGCGGGATCTCGAAGGTCGGAACGTCCTCGTCACCGGGGGCAACACGGGCATCGGTCGCGTCACCGCCCTCGAGCTCGCGCGCCGCGGCGCGCGGGTGTGGGTCGCCTCGCGCTCGGCGGCGAAGACCGAGCCGGTGCTCGAGGCGATCCGCGCCGAGAGCGGCAATCCAGACGTGTCGTTCCTGCCCCTCGAGCTGTCGGAGTTCTCGTCCGTGCGTCGATGCGCGGAGCAATTCCTCGCCCTCGACGTGCCGCTCGACACGCTGATCCTGAACGCCGGCTTGGCCGGCGCCCGAGGGCAGACGGCGGACGGCTTCGAGCTGGCGTTCGGCGTGAATCACCTCGGACATTTCTTGCTCACCGAGCGACTGATGGCCGCGCTCGAGCGGGCCCCGCAGGCGCGTGTCGTCAGCGTCTCGAGCCGCGCGCACTACCAGGCGAAGGGCCTCGACTTCGAGGCCGTACGCCGCTCGACCCCCACGCGCACAGGCCTCGACGAGTACGCCGTCTCGAAGCTCTGCAACGTGCTGCACATGGCCGAGCTCGCGCGTCGACAGGGACCGGAGGGCCGGCTCCGGACGTATTCCTTGCACCCCGGCGTGATCGCGTCCGACGTGTGGCGGAGCGTCCCCTGGCCGATCCGGCCGCTGATGACGGCGTTCATGGCCACCGTCGAGGAGGGGGCGCAGACGACGCTGCATTGCGCGGCGTCGCCCGACGCCGGGGCGCAGACGGGCCTCTATTACGATCGGAGCGCGCCCCGTGAGGCGAGCGCCCTCGCCCGCGATCCAGCGCTCGCCCGCGCCCTCTGGGAGCGGAGCGAGGCCTGGACCCGGTGAGGCGGACGCCGCGTGACGCTCAGTGCGCGGTGCCGACGGCGAAAGGCGCCTCGACCACGGCGCAGGCGCCGTTGACGGGGGGCGGGAACTGCCATCCGAGCGCGTCGTTGCCGACGCAGCGCACCAGCTCGTCGTTCTGAACGCCGGACACGTGCGCGGCCTCGACCGCGCCCGTCGCGCCGACCTTGAGCCGCAGCAGCAGGGTGCCGTGCAGCGCCGGGTCCGCGGCGACCTGCGTGGCGATGCACGTCAACACGCCGCG
>CAIKNO010000153.1 GCA_903828805.1 uncultured Sandaracinus sp.
CCTGATGCTCTTCGTCCCGACGGCGGTGACGTTCCTGCCGGCGCCCCGGGGTGGCCGCGGCGACGTGGACGAGGCGCCCAAGAGCGGCCGCCTCGAGGCGTGGCTGTTGAAGGGCACGGCCTGGCTGCTCCGCCGGCCGTGGAAGGTGCTCCTGGTGACGGTCGTGCTCACCATCCCCTGTGTGTGGGCGTGGAGCTCCGTCCGCGTGGACACTTCGCTGCTCGACACGTTCGACGCCGACGATCCCATCGTCGCCTCGACGCGCCGCATCGAGCGCCACCTCGATGGCATCCGGCCGCTCGAGATCCTGCTCGAGGCCGAGGATGGCCGGGACGTCCGCGACCCGGAGGTGCTCGCCGCGCTCGATCGGCTGGTCGTCTGGGCCGCGGCGCAGCCCGGCGTGCTGCGCACCACCGCGCCGGGCGATGTGCTGTGGGAGGTGTGGCGTCGGCTCGCCGGCCTGGGTGTCGATGCGCCGCATGCGCCGTTCGCATCGCGACCGCAGATCGATGCCCTGATCACGCTGCTGCACCGGCTCTCGCCGAGCCCGATCGACGACTTCATCACGCCCGACGGCCGTCATGCCCGCGCGGAGCTGCGTCTGGGCGACATCGGCGCGCAGCGCAGCATCGCGCTCATCGAGTCGATCGAGCAGCGCGCCGAGCAAGAGCTCCGCGGCCGCGGCGTGCGGGTCACGTTCCTCGGGGAGGCCTACATCGGATCGCACGGCGTCGATGCGGTCGTGGCCGACATGTTCGGCAGCCTCTCGCTCTCGGCGGTCGTCATCTTCCTGATCATCGGGCTGCTCTTCCGGAGTCCTCGGCTGGGCGTGCTCGCCATCCCCCCGAACGTCATCCCGCAGGTCGGCACCGTCGCGTGGATGGTGGTGCGCGGCATCCCGCTGAACGTCAGCACGGCCATCGTGTTCTCGGTCGCGATCGGCGTCTCGGTGGACCTGACCATCCACGGCTTCGCGCGCCTCGTCGAGGAGGAAGGCCGCGGCATGCGACGGCGCGCGGCGATCCTCCGCTCGGCGCGGAGCACCGGCCGGGCCATCGTCGTGTCGTGCGCGACGCTCGTGCTGGGCTTCTCGGTGATGCTCCTCAGCGGCTTCGTGCCGGTGCGCCATTTCGGAGAGTTGATCGCCGCGGCCCTCACGCTCTCGCTCGCCTCGACGCTCGTCTTCCAGCCCGCGCTGCTCATGCTCTTCGGCGGTCCGCCGCGGGGCCGCAAGGGCCGTGAGGGTCCGGCCTGATCGCGGCCGTCACGGCGTGCGGAATCTCTCCATCGAGGGGTGCCGGCTCTTGGAGCCATCGGTTCGGTGTCCACCTTTCGCGGGGTGCAGCGGATGAAGGTTGGACTTTCGGGACCGGAGCGCGTAGCAGGGGGAGTGATGACACCGGGGCCGTCGGCACGTTCGAGGATCACCGGCACCGGGCACTACGTGCCGGAGAAGGTGCTCACCAACCGCGATCTGGAGGCCCGCGTCGACACGACCGACGCGTGGATCATGGAGCGCACGGGCATCCGCGAGCGGCGGATCGCGGCCGACGGCGAGTGCACGAGCGACATGGCCGCGGCGGCGGCGCGCAGGGCGCTCGAGGCCGCGGAGCTGAGCGCCACGGACCTCGACCTCATCATCGTGGCGACCGTCACGCCCGACATGCCGTTGCCATCGACGGCGGTGTTCGTGCAGACGAAGATCGGCGCGCGGCCCGATTGTCCCGCGTTCGATCTCGCCGCGGCGTGCGGCGGGTTCTGCTACGGGCTCACGGTCGCCGATCGCTTCATCCGGGGCGGGGCGCGGCACGTGCTCGTGATCGGCGTCGAGCTGCTCTCGCGCGTGGTCGACTGGTCGGATCGCACGACCTGCGTGCTCTTCGGAGACGGTGCGGGCGCGGCCATCCTCAGCGCGACCGACGACCCGGCGCGTGGTCTGCTCTCGATGACGCTGCACGCCGACGGCCACTACGCCTCGGCCCTGCGCATTCCCGGCGGCGGGAGCGCCGAGCCGGTCTCGGAGCGGAGCCTCGCGCTGCGCCGGCACTTCGTGGAGATGAACGGCCGGGAGATCTTCAAGGCCGCCGTGAAGAACCTCGCGTCCGCGAGCCTGCGGGTGCTGGAGGACGCGGGGGTGTCGCCGTCGGAGGTCGACTGGGTCGTGCCGCACCAGGCGAACCTGCGCATCCTCGACGCGGTCGCGGAGCGTTCAGGGATCGCGCGGGAGCGCTTCTATCTGAACCTCGAGCGCTATGGGAACACCTCGAGCGCATCGATCCCGATCGCCCTCGACGAGGCGATCCGCGCCGGCTCCATCACGCGAGGGCAGAGCGTGCTGATGTGCGCCCTCGGTGGCGGCGTCGCGTGGGGCGCCGTGCTGATGCGCTGGTAGCGCGCGCGTTCCGTGGTCGCATCGATGCGGCGCCGGGAGGCCCGCGGGGGCCGTGGCCCCGGCGTGACGTCGGGCGCGTGTCAGTCCGCTGATCGGCGCCCGCGACGCGCGACGGCCACCAGGTTGACGGTGGACGAGCGCGGATCGAAGCGGAGCACCACGTCGCCGACCTCGATCTGCCGGCGCACCTGCTCGAGCTTGACGTCGAGCGACACCTCGCGCTCACCGTAGTCCGTGCCCTCGCGGGTGACGTACTCCACGAGCACGCCACGCTGCGCCTGGGCGCTCAGTTGCTCGAAGGGCACCTCGACGCCCTCGACCTCGTCGTCTCCGGCATCGGCCGGGGCCTCGTCGTCGCGCTCGATCCGGGTGTCGTCGTTCATCGTGATCTCCTCGTCCTTCTCGCCGCGCTCCATCGGCCGTGCCCCGCGAAGGTGCGTCAGAACAGCAGGGTGCAGCTCGCGGTGGTCTCCGCGCTGTCGTTGTCCGCGCGGCACTGGGTCAGCGCGGCCGCCGGCGGATCCCCGGACGGGTCGAGCACGACCACGCGGAACGCGATGTCGCGGCCCGACGAGGCGGCAGGCAGCTCCACCGGCACCGCGAAGGGCTCACTCTCGCCGCTCAGCAGGCGGCGGGTCGTCGCCACGCGCGCGACGAGGGCGAACCCCGCCCCGTCGACGTCCGCATAGACCCCGACGGGCACCCCGGCCGGCGCCGCAGCCCATCCCTGGTTCTGCACCCGGAACTCGAGCACCATCCGCGCGCTGCAGCCTCGAAGGTCGACCGCCAGCTCGACGGGGACGACGTCGCTCAGGTTGGTCGCGCCGGGCTGCACGTTGAGCCGGAAGTCGTCGAGCCCCGGCACGGTCCAGTTCGGGCGCTCGCGGGCGGGGATGGCGCCGCGCTCGGACACGTTCGTGACGTGGTACGTGTGCTGGTTCCAGATCCGCCGCGTCCCCACCCAGTCGCGCGACGGACTCGCGAACACGCGGATGCCATGGGTGCCGGCGGTGTCGCCCGCGTCGATCCGCGCTTGCTCGCACGCGCCGAGACCCGGGGCCGCCGTGCAGGCGCGGAAGGCGTAGTCGTTCGAGGCGACGACGAGCTCGGCGTGACCGTCGGTGTCGACATCGACGACGACGGGGTACTCCCACAGGGTCGCGCTCGTGTTGCACAGGCAGAAGCGCACGCCTCCGTCCCCTCCGTCGTAGACCCGGAGCCAGTGCTGGTCTCCGTAGATCACCTCGGCGCGCCCGTCTCCGTCGAAGTCGAACACGCTCGAGCCGGTCTTGCGCGAGCTGCGATCGTCGGAGACGGCGGCCCAGCGCCGCGTGCCGTCCGGCTCGAAGACCACGTACGCGTACGCGCCGGCGAGCGCGATCTCCGGCGCGTCGTCGTCGTCCACGTTTGCGATCGTGGGCGGCCCGCCCCCGCCGACGGTGCCCGCGGCCACGTCGGCGGCCGGCGCGAGTCCGGCGTTGATGTCGACCGGACCCCAGAGCGTCGTCCCATCGGCGCGGAGCGCGAGCAGCCAGTGGTCGCCGGCATAGGGCGAGGGGATGAACGCGCTCTGCACGACGACGACCTCGGGGCGGCCGTCGAGATCGAGGTCCCCGATCGCGGGATAGCCGTCCCGGAGCTCGCCCGTGCGGTCGAACGCGACGCTGCCGTCCGCGCGGTACGCGACGTTGCCGCCGACGACCTCGAGCTGTCCGTCGAGGTCGAGGTCGGCCGCCGTCGTGTAGTCGCACGGCGCGTGGGAGTCCGTCGCCCAGCCGCCCGTGCCGCGGCACTCGTGGTGCCATTTCAGGTCGCCGGTGCGACCGTCGACGACCGTGTAGCGTACGAAGACCTCGGGGTGTCCGTCGGCGTCGAGATCGGCGATCGCGGGGGCGGCAGCGCCGCAGCTGGCGCGGGCGTCGGACGCTCTCCAGAAGAGCGAACCGTCGTGGCGGAACGCGATGAGCACGCCCATGCGGTCGGACGGGTCGGACGCGCACGTCACGACCTCGTTCCACCCGTCGCCGTCGAGATCGCCGAGCGCGATCTGTGCGCCGGGGGTCGTGCGGAGCGTCGGGTCCGTGACGTCGAACAGAGCGCTCCCGTCGCGGCCGTTGACCGCGCGGAGCACACCGTCCGAGCCGTAGTTGCCCACGCTGCATCCTGCGCCGGCCCGGCCGCAGAACGTGTTGAACACGACGTCCGGCACGTCGAGCTCGTCGGCGTCGCCGTCGCCGTCGTCGTCGTTCAGCGACGCGACCATCGGCGCCATCATCACCTGGTCGTACGCGGAGAGCGCCGCGCCGGTGCCGTCCCAGGCCCAGAGCTGGGTCGGACGGACTTCGCCGCCGCTGGGCGATGCGACGCACGGTGACCCGCCGGGCTGGGGCAAGCAGCGTCCGAGCGTGGGCTCGCAGTATTGCCCCGAGGGGCAGTCGATGAAGTCGGTGCACGCGGTCTCGGGCCGGAAGCAGCGGTCGGACGCGCAGACCTCGCCGGCGGCGCAGCACACCTCGGCGAGGGCGTCGTCGTGGCAGCGGACCTCGGCGCCGCAATCGAGGCGGCAGACCGATCCTTCGCAGACATCGCCTGCGCCGCAGCACGAGGTGCCGCAGAGCGCCTCGCGGGGGCAGCACACCGCATCGCTTCCGCAGACCTCACCCGTGGCGCAGCAGGACGCACCGCACGCGCGCGCGCCCACCGCGCACGGGCCTCCGTCGGCGCCTTCGACGCCCGCGTCGAGACCGCCGTCACGCGCGACGGGAGGTCCACAACGCCCGTCGATGCAGACCTCGGAGGCCGCGCACGCGCTCGAGTCGGTGCACCGCGGCTCGGGGGTCGCGCCACACGCGCACCCCGAGAGCGCGGCCAGCAAGAACGAGAGCCCAGCGACGTGGCGAGTCATGACGGAGGTCTCGCACATCCCGTGGCCGCGGGCCTCGAGGGCGGCGCAGGGGCGCGTGGAGGCGTCCCGTGGCGCGGGGGTCGGTCGCCGCCGATCAGCGCGACGCGGAGCCGAGCTCGCCGCGCACGCGGGCACGCGACGTGAACGCGCCGTCGGCGAGGGCCTCGAGCTGCGAGAACGCGTGGCCGGCGTCGTACGCCATGGCGTCGAGCAGCCGCTTGCCGCCGGGGTTCCACACCCACCATCCCGCGCCTTCGGCGTGAAGGTGCACGGTCCAGGGGCGGCGCGCGTGCGCCGGGGCCTCCACCCACGCCCTCAGCGCCGCGAAGTCGGCGTCCAGTGCCGCGACCGTGTCGGCCCGATCGAGCAGGAACCCCGCGGGTCCGAGGTCTGCGCTGCCCGCTCCGGGCGCCCCTCCGAGGGCGGCGAGCACGGTGGGCCGCACGCGGCGCTGCTCCCCCACCACCAGCCGCGGCAAGTCCACGTCGTCACGGGTGGCGCCGTCGACCGCGGTCACGAGCGCCCCGCGCAGGGACTCGAGCGTCACGGTCGCAGGAGACGCGGCGTCCTCGGCCTGTGCCGCGCGCAGCCCCGCGACGAGCACGCGAAGGTGGTCGGAGGCGACGAGTGAGAAGAGCGCGCCCGTCGTCGCGTCGACCACCGTGCGGGAGGTGCGCAGCAGGTCGTTCGAGGCGCGGAGCATCGCGGCGGCGCGCTCGAGCGCGGACGTCCAGTCGCCGTGGAGCGCGGCGTCCAGATCGGCCACCGCGGCGAGCCGGGCGAGGTCGAGCACGTGCAGCGGTCGGCAGTCGAGCTCGACCGACACGCAGGGGTCGGCAAAGCGCGGGGCGCGCAGTGTCTCGTCGATGCGTGCGAGCCAGAGGGCGCGCTCTTCTTGCCGCCCTTCCTCGCGAAGCCAGGCCCTCAGGGCGGGCCGCGCCTCCAGCGCCATCGCCCAGCGCGCCGCGGGGGTGTCCGAGTGAAGCGGTGCGACGAGGTCCCGCAGCTCGGGGTCGGTCTCTCGCCCCCGAAGTCGGGCGTCAGCACCACGTCGTCGAGCCCGTTCTGCGCCGCGTCGGGCACGGCCGGAAGCACCTCTTCGGCCCACGGATCCGGAGGGATGTCGCGGCGCCCGAGTCGATGCGCGAGAAGCCACGCGCCCGCCGGCACGACGAGGAGGAGAGCGCCGGCCGCGAGCCGGGCCAAGCGGCGTGAGCCCTGGGTGGGATCGCCGCTCATCGTCGCGACGTCGTCGGTCGGGGCGTCCTCTTCAGCCCGCGGCGCGCCCGCAGGAAGAGCCCGAGCAGACCCAGCACACCAAGCCCCAGGCGCCCGTGTCGAGGAGAGCCCGCCCTGCAGCCGCAGCCCGCCGAACCCGCGCCGACGCCCGCGCCCGAGGCATCGGCTGCGGTGCCGCCATCGAGGTCGCCGTCCTCGTCGATCGCGCCGGAATCGGTCGCACTGCCGTCATCGAGGCCGCCGCCATCGAGGCCGCCGCCATCGAGGCCGCCGCCATCGAGGCCGCCGGCGTCGAAGGCCACCCCGCCATCGAGCGTCGCGCCGGCGTCGAGCGCTGCGCCCGCGTCGCTCTCCATCGCGCCCGCATCGAACGCCACGCCGCCGTCCACGGGCGGCGGTGCGTCGGTGCAGCGGGTCGCGTCGAAGCCGCAATCGCCCAGGGCCGTCGCGCCCCCGCTGCACTGGAACCCGCCGAGCGCGGGCACCGAGAAACCGCCCTCGAGGATCCCGCAGTTCGTGCTGCCGGTCGGCCCGGGTCGTGAGCACGGGCCCCCGCCGAGGGCGTCGCCGATCATCAGCGTGGCGGCGGGTCCGCCCGTGACCTCGACGCGCAACCGTGCGTCGTCGAAGAAGTGGTGCAGCTCCCACGGCCCGCGCGAGGTGTACGTGTCGAGGGCCGCCCCGCTCACCTCGTCGAAGATCGACACCCGCGTGCCCGTGTTCGGCAGCACCACCACGACGCGCGCGCGCCCGGTGGTCAGGAAGCGTGCCCCGAACACGCATCCGGCCTCGGCCTGCGCAGGGAAGAAGTATCCGTTCCAGTCCGCCGTGACCGTGCCGACGATGGCCCATGCGCGGCCGCGGGTCGTGCGGATGCGGACGTGGTCGCCCGGATTCACCTCGTCGGGCGTGCCGAGGTAGCGCGACGGCATGCTCGGCAGCTCGCCCGTCACCAGCTCGTCTGCGCGCAGCGTGCCCGAGGCGACGCGCACCCACGCTCCGCCTTCCTCGGGGCGCGCGTCGACCGTGTAGTCGAGATCGCTCACCGCGCGCAGCGAGTAACTGTGCCCGTAGCCCCACAGGTCCGTGCCGACTGCGCCGCCGGAGGCGAGATCGACGGCGGGCAGCGTCGCGTTGTCGGCCATGTATCCCTCGAGCACGAGGGCATCGTCGCTGGTCGTCACGCGGTAGGCCGTGTCCGCGTACTCATCCGGCGGGTCGAGCACACCGACCCCGTCCGCGGCGACGTCGAGGGCCGCGACGGGCACCCACGCCGCCCCGTCCCACGCCGACACCTCGGCGTGGTTGGAGGCGCTGCCGAGGTTGACGATCCGCAGCCGGTTCGCGAACCATCCGGCCGCCGAATAACCATAGAATTCTCGGCCTCGATACGATCCCGTCGTCGCCGGGAAGAAGTAGAGACGATCGGGCGAGCCGGGGTTGTAGCGCTCGTCGTCGCTCGCGGAGAGCGCGAGCGGCTCGGAAGAGATCAGCACGAAGTAGTCGTCCTGATCGATCGGCGGTGCGCCCTCGGGCACCCGGAGCACCACGGGTTCCCCGGCCCGGGCGAGGTCGATCCGCCTCTCCGGGGCCGCGGTGAAGGGCGTGTCCCAGCCGCTGCCCTGCGGCGCCGACATGCGATGGTGGATGCTCACGGTGGCATCGCGCACCGGCACCGCCACGATCGTGCCGCCGCCGGACTTGGGCCATGGCACCGGGTACGCATACACCTGCGCCTGCGCGCGCGAGGTGAGACCACAGGCCCAGAGGGCGAGCACGAGGAAGAGAGCGCGGGTCATGCCTCGAGGGTAGGTGTTCAGCGGCCCAGGCTTCAACGGCCCGTCCCCGCAAGGGTTCTCGTGGGCGGGATGCGGGCCGCTCCGGAACACGGGTAGAGTGAGCCGTGCACCGCGTCTTCTTCGGCTTCTTGCTGGCCTTCGGTGTCTTCCTGAACGTCCCTGCCGTGGCGGCGCAGGCGC
>CAIKNO010000154.1 GCA_903828805.1 uncultured Sandaracinus sp.
GGTAGCGGTGGCCGAATTCGAAGGGGTCCTCCCAGCGCGCGGCGTTCATCCACATGGCGAGCGCGCCCAGCACGAGCACCGGCAACGCGAAGATCGCCATGCTGCGCAGGGCCCGCGACCACCGCACGGAGGCGAGCCACCGCCACACCCGGAGCCCCGGCCCCGCGTCGTCCGCCGACGGGAGGCCGCCTTCGCGCGCGACGCGCAAGGCCTCGACCGCGAAGAAGATCACGAGCGCGGCGGTGGTCGGCCGGGTCAGGAACGCCAGCCCGAGCGCGAGGCCCGCCCAGAACGGCGCGCGCGCATCGAACGCGGCCCACACGTAGAGCAGCACCATGACCGTGCCCACGACGTGTCCCGCGAACCACACCGCCCCCTGCACCGCCACGAAGAAGAGCACGGTCCCAAAGGCGAAGAGGCCCGTGAGCAGCAGGTCCTCGCGGTGCGTGCGGAGGCTTCGACCGGACTCGCGGAGGAAGCGGAGCAACGCATAGAGCAAGGCCGGTCCGAGGCCCGCGAAGAGGGCCCAGAAGAGCGCGTCGGAGAGCTGGGGTCCGAAGAGCGCGACGGCCGGCAAGATCAGCAGCGCCGGCAGCGGCGGGAACGACACGTACCAGTGCTGCGAGGGCCGCGGGCTCGAGATCGCCGAGGGCGGGCAGAGGTCGTGGGTGTCGGTGTCGTAGCAGGCCCAGTCGTTGGTCCCGGGCGGGCGGTTGCCGAGCACACCGAGCTGCCCGTGCAGGAACGAGTCCGCCAGGTGCACGAAGTGGTTGTCCGCCGTCGGCCCCGCGGTGCGCGGCCCCGCGACGCCGGCATAGACCGCGGCGCACACGGCCCACACGAGGGCGGGCAGCGCGAGGCGTCGTCCGAACGTTCGAAGTCGCTCCATGGGCGGGCGAGGATAACCGTGCCGCCGTCGAAGTCACGAGCCGGAGAGGCCACCGAGGACCGGGCCCATGACCGACGCGAGCATCCCGTAGAACATCGCGCCGAGGATGCCGAGCACGCACGGGCTCGCGACCGCGAACACGAAGAGCAGGGTCCGCACGAGGAAGAGCCAGCGCAGCGTGCGCAGCCCCTCGATCAGCCGCGCCTGATCTTCCTCGTCGGTCGTGCCGACCCGGGCCAGCGCGTTCGAGACCCGCACGAGCAGCCCGGCGGGCAAGACCTGGGACGGCAGCGCCACGACCACGGCCACGGCCAGCTGCCCCAGGGCCGCGAGGATTCCGGTCCACGTCGCGCCGAACGCCACGCTGCCCACCATCGCGACCAGCGCGCTCCCCACCATCGCGCCCGCCGTCACGCGCATCGCGAGCACGACGTGCGAAAGAACGCGCTCGCTCGACGGCGAGAACGGCAGGCGAGACAGCGGAGGCCCGAGCGCGTCGAACGCGTCCCTCGGCGCGCCTTGGCCCGGCGACGCAGGACCGCGCCCCGACGGGTCCGCGCCCACGGCCGCATCGGGCGAACCCCCGCCCGGCGGGCGCCCGAACGACGCGCCCTTCGCCCCGCCCCACGGCTCGACCGGCTTCGGCTTCATCCGGGGCCCCCGAGCCAGCCCAGCGAAGCGAGCCCCCCCAGCGACGACATGAACAAGGACAGGGCCAGCGTGACGATCCCGAAGATCGCCTCCACCACGAAGAAGAGCCGCAGCCGGACGAACGACTCCTCGAGCAAGAGCAGGTCGCGCCCGCCCGGCCGAGCGAGCCGGTCGAAGCGCCGGTACAACCCGACCAGCACCGACCCCTGGGCGACCCACGTGAGGAGCAGCGGCAAGAAGCCCACGACCATGAGCCCGCCGATCACGCTGCCGAGAGGCCCCCGGGCGCCCGGAAACCCGTTCGTGATCAGCGCGGCCCCGAGCGGCAGGATGCAGCAGCCCCCGAAGAGCAGCGCCGCCGCGCCCACGAAATGAGCGGCCGAGAGCCAGCCGCAGGCGCGCGACACCGCGTAGAACAAGCGTCGCTCGTCGCGCGAGAACGGGAGCTTCGGCGGATCGTCGGGCGTGGACAACGTGGTCCCGATCCTACCCCGGCGCGGTCGTCGATCCGCTCATTTCGACGAGGGGTCGGGGCACGGCGCGACGAAGCGCGCGACGAGCACGCGGATCCCGTGCGGGCCGAAGTCGATCTCGAGCTGTTCGGTGCCCGGCCGCACGCGGAGCACCCTGCCCTCCCCGAAGCGAGCGTGCCGCACCCATGGCGCGGCGGGCGCCTCGAGCACCGGCGCCTCGAGCACCGGCGCGAGGCCCGGCTCGAAACGCGGGGCCTCGAGGCACGCCTCGATCGCCTCCAGCGTCGCCTCGTCGAGCTCGACACCCTCGAGCAGGACCTCGACGAGGTGCTCGAGCCACGCGGCGAGCGGGCGCACGTCCCCCTCGGTGCGATGGACCGGATCGAAGAAGCTGACCCGCAGAGGCTGACCCGGGACGGGCCTGCGGGGCGCGCACACCCCGAGACCCGCATGCATGCCGAGCACGACCCGCGCCTTGCTCAGGCCGCGGGCCCACGCCTCCTCGGAGCGCGCGCCCACCTGGCCGAGCGAGAAGCCCTCGAGCGCCCCCGCCTCGGCGGCGAAGACCGCGAGCGCATCGTCGGACAGGCGCGCGCGCAGGTGCTCCTCGAGGGTCTCGACCGCTTCGAGTGGGAGGGGCGCGCATGGACCGAGCGCCATGGGCCGCCCCTCGAGCACCTGCTCCACGACCAGCAATCGCGCGAGCGCCGCGCGCACGGCGGCGGACACCTCGAGCGGCCCGGGTTGCCGGCGCGTCCGCACCCCGGACCTCAGTTCGGGTGCACGCCCTCGAACACAAAGGTCTCGCCGGGCTCCCCGACGAGCTCCGCGAGCTCGAGCGATTCGCCCTTGAATTCGTAGGGCACGTAGCAGGTCACGGGCTCCCCTGCGGCGTGCTCCATCGCGACGTGGATCGCCGCGCTGACCGCCTGCGAGTCGTCGTCCTCGAGCGTGACGTCCGCGACCACGGCCACCGCGCGGTAAGCGTCGCGGGCCTCGCGCAGCGTGCTGCGAAGGCTCTCCACGATCTGCTCGGGCTGGAGGTCGTCGCCCTGCTCCTCCGACGAGAGGTGCAAGATCTCCCCGTCCTGCCGCAGGGCGAGCGCGAAGGGCTCGAACTCGCCGTCCTTCTCGAGCAGCTCGGCGGCGACCTCGACCGCGTCGTTGAGGAGCTCGTTCAGTTCGTCGCGGGGGTCCGTCATGGGCGGCACCATAGCGCCCGACCCCGGGACCGTCACGTGGCATCCCGGGGACCCCGGCGGCCGCGCCCCGAGCCCGTCGCGACGCCCCTCGAGCGGCTCGCCTCGACACCGCCGAGGGCGCGGTTAGAGTCGCGTCGGTCCTCGATGCCGCTGCTCTTCTTCACCCTGTTCAACAGCATCCTGGGACTCTCGGTGCTCTTCCCGATCCTCGGGCCACTCGGGCGCGAGCTTCATCTCGGCGAGACCCAGGTCGGGGCCATCTCCACGGCGTACGCGCTGATGCAGATGCTGCTCTCGCCCTGGTGGGGTCGGAAGAGCGAGGCCCTCGGCCGCAAGAAGATCCTCCTCGTCGGCATCTTCGGATTCGGCCTCGGCTTCGCGCTCCTCGGCACCGCGGCGGAGATCGGGCGGCGGGGGCTGGTCTCGAACGGCGTGCTCTTCGCGATGATGCTCACGGCGCGGCTGCTCGGAGGGGCGTTCTCGTCCGCGATGCTCCCGACCGCGCAGGCCTTCGCCGCCGACCTCAGCGGGCGCGAGCGGCGCACGCAGGCGATGGCGATGATCGGCGCCGCCTTCGGCCTCGCGATCATCTTCGGACCCGCCATCGGCGCGGGGCTCTCGTACTTCGGCCTGCTCGCCCCGATCTGGTTCTCCACGGCCTTCGCCATCGTGAACGGCGTGCTCGCCGCGCGGCTGCTCCGCGAGCCCGTGCGCTCGGCGGCGAGTCTGATCCCGCCGCCCCGCCTCCGGGAGACCGCGACGCGGGTGTGGCCGTTGCTGCTGGTGGGGGCGGTCTCGACGGCCGCGTCGGTGTTGATGGAGCAGACCGTCGCGTTCCTCGTCGAGGACCGCCTTCATCTCCAGCACGAGCAGACCGCGCGGCACGTGGGCATGGCGCTCGTCGCCTACGGCGTGGTCGCCGTCGCGGTGCAGGGCGGGCTCGCGCGGCGGGTCCGATGGGCCCCGACGACGCTCGTGCGAACCGGCCTGCCGATCACCCTGCTCGGGCTCTTGGTGCTGATGGGGGCGTTCTCGATGCCGAGCATCGTGGCCTCGATGGCGCTGCTCGGGTTCGGTCAGGGCCTCGTGCTGCCGGGGGTGACGAGCGCCATCTCCCTCGCGGCCGAGGACCACGAGCAAGGCGCGGTCGCCGGCCTGAGCAACAGCGCGCAGGGCCTCGGTCGTCTGATCGGCCCGCTGCTCGGCACGTCCCTCTACGAGCTCCGGCAGGAGCTGCCCTACGCGACCGCCGCGGGCCTCGTCGCGCTCTCCCTGCTCTTCGTGGTCGGCAGCCCGCAGATGCGGGCGCTCGCCCGCCGTCATCGACAGGCCGCCCTGACCTGAGGGCACGGCCTCAGGGGCCGAAGAGCCAGTCGAACGCGAGCGATGCGACGAGGAGCGGCGGGATGAGGCCCAAGAGCGATCCGAGCAGGTAGTCGCGGAAGCGCACGCGCGACATGGCGAGCACGAAGTTGATCGCGGGCGCCAGCCAGAACACCGCCCGCAACACCGCGACGATCCGCACCGGGCGCCGCTCGAGGTGATCGAGCACCCGCTTCACCCACGCCGCGCGGACCTCGCCGAGGGGCTGCCCGCCGACCTTGCGGATGACCGCGAACGACGTGGCGACCGACACGATCGAGCCCGTGAGCGACGCGAGGAAGCCGAGCTCCCGGCCGTACGCGAGGATCGCCGCGGCGACGAACACCATGCCCGGCACGTGCATCAGCTCCCCGAGCGTGAAGAGCCCGAGGTACGCGAAGAACCCGGGGACCCCGAGCCCGACCATCAGCGCACGCACCCGCTCGCGCGAGAGCGCCTCGGTGAGCCCGGTCGCGTGGCCGATGCCGAGCAGCAGCACCGTGAGCCCCACGAGCAAGAGCACGCGGAGCCACGGTCGCTTCGATGCGGAGGGCTCGGTCATCGGCTCGGCGGCTCGAGGACTCAGCAGAGCCGGTTGATGCCGTTGAGGGCCGCGACCCGGTAGGCCTCGGCCATCGTGGGGTAGTTGAACGTGGTGTTCACGAAGTACTGGATCGTGTTGGCGGCGCCCTTCTGGCTCATGATCGCCTGGCCGATGTGCACGATCTCCGCGGCCTGATCGCCGAAGCAGTGAATGCCCAGGATCTCCAGCGTTTCGCGGTGGAAGAGCAGCTTCAGCATGCCCACCGTGTTGCCGGTGATCTGCGCGCGGGCCAGCGAGCGGAACAGCGAGTGGCCGACCTCGTAGGGGACGCCCTGCGCGGTGAGCTCCTTCTCGTTGCGCCCGACGCTGCTGATCTCGGGGGAGGTGTAGATGCCGGTGGGGATGTCCTGGACCAGCCGCTCGTCGCTGACGCCGAGCACCGCGTGCCCCGCGGCGAAGCGACCCTGGTCGTAGCTGGCGCTCGCGAGGCTCGGGTAGCCCACGACGTCGCCGACCGCGTAGACGTGCGGGCGCTCCGTCCGGTACGACGCGTCGACCTTCAACAGGCCGCGGGCGTCCGCCGAGAGACCGACGTTCGAAAGGCCGAGCTCCTGCGTGTTGCCGGAGCGCCCCTGGGCCCACAGGAGCACGTCGCTCTTGATCTTCTTGCCGCTCTTGAGGTGCAGGACGATGCCGTCCCCGCGGGCCTCGACGCGCTCGTATTCCTCCTGGTGCCGCAGGAGGATCCCCTGATCGCGCAGGTGGTACGAGAGCGCGTCGATGATCTCGTCGTCGAGGAAACTGAGCAATTTCTCTCGGGAATTGACCAGGTTCACCTTCACGCCGAGGTTGCGGAAGATCGACGCGTACTCGCAGCCGACGACGCCCGCGCCGTAGATCGTGATCGACTCGGGCGTGTGGTCGAGGCCGAGGATCGTGTCGCTGTCGCGGATGCGCGGATGCGTGAAGTCCACGTCGTCCGGGCGATAGGGACGAGAACCGACCGCGAGCACGATCTTCTTCGCGTGCAGCCGTCGCTTGCCCGTCGGCCGCTCGACCTCGAGCGTGTGCGCGTCCACGAACGATGCCTGCCCGTGAACGATCTCGACGTGGTTGCGCTGGTAGAAGTCGCGGCGCATCGCGACCTGCTTGGCGATGACGCCCTCGGCCGCGCGCAAGAGCTGCGGGAACGAGACGTCGAGCGAAGCCCCGAGCGGGGCGAAGAGAGGGCTCTTGCGCACCCGCAGCAGCTCGTTGACCGAGTGGCGCAGCGCCTTGCTGGGGATGGTCGCCCAGTGGGTGCAGCCGCCGCCCACCTCGTGGTAGCGCTCGACGACGACGACCTTCGCGCCCGCCTTGGCCGCGCGCATCGTGGCGCCCTCGCCCGCCGGCCCGCTGCCGATCACGACGATGTCGTGCTCCTTGTCCCACGGCACGTTCGACTCTCCTTGAAGGGGCGCGATCATAGCCCTTCCTGCGGTCGTGGCGACCGTCCTGCGTCGAACACGCCCACGAGCACGCCCGACAAGGTGACGGCGCACCCGACGAGCACCCAGCCCCCCGGTCGTTCCTCGAGCAAGAGCGCGGCGAGGAGCGTGGAGAGGACCGGCTCCGCGCAGGTCGAGAGCCCCACCACGGTCGGGGTCGCATCGCGCAGCGCGCGCGTGAGCAGCGAGTGGCCGATGACCTGGGGCACCAGCGCGCTCATCGCGATCCAGCCGAGGGCCTCGGGGCCGGGGAGCGCCATCGCGTCCCCCGCGAGCCAAGCGAGCGGGCAGGCGAGCGCGAGGAACAAGGCCCCCGTGCCCGCCGAGAGGGCGGTGAACGCGAACGCGTCGAGCGCCGGGCCGAGGCTCCGCGCGAGCAGCAGGTAGAGCGCCATCGCGACCGCGCCGAGCAGCGCGAGGCCGTCGCCGAGGAGCACCATCGGTCCCCCCTCCGCGTCCCCGGCGCCGAGCAGCGCGACCCCGACCGTCGAGAGCGCGACGGCCGCCCCCACGCGGAGGCTGGGGCGGTCCTTTCGGCGAAGCACGCCGAGCACCGCGAGCAGGAGCGGCGTGGCGGTCACGAGCGTCACCGACGAGGCCACGCTGGTCCACCGCAGCGAGGCGACCCACGCCCCGAAATGCACCGCGTAGAGCAGCCCTCCGAGGGCCGCCGCGCGGACCTCGCGACGCCCGATGCGGCCGGCGCGCGCGCTGCGCGCGACCCAGGGCGAGAGCACCGCGAACGCCATCGCCAGGCGCAGCGCGGAGCTCAGCAGCGGGCTCAGATCGCCCGCGAGCCGGAAGAAGATCGCCGCCCATCCGATCGCGAACGCCCCGACCGCGAGGTCGAGCACCGGGCCGCGGACCGAAGACACCGTGGACGCCGCGGCGCTCATCCGGGCCGGGACAGGCGCGCGGCGAGCGCCCGGGCGCCACGGTGCGCGATGGCCTCGATCGACAGCATCGGGTTGACCCCGGACGCCGTGGGGAAGCACGACCCGTCGAGCACGAAGAGGCCCGGCACGCCGTGCACCTGGTTCTCCTCGTCGACCGCGCTGAGCCGGGGATCGCTGCCCATCCGTGCGCTGCCCGTCGGGTGGTAGCTGCCGTAGATGGTCTGACACGCGCCGAAGCCGCCGGCGTCCACCCGCCCCATGAACGAGCCGAGCGGCTCGCCCGCCGCGGGGCGCCACACCGCCGGCACGTGCTGCACGCTCCGCACCTCGCGCGCGCCGGCGGCCGCGAGCGCCTGCGCGGCGCGCTGCACGCCTTGCCGCACGTGGCGCACGTCGTACGCGTCGAGGGCGTAGTCCCACACCGGCGGCCCGACCTTCCGCGCCCGCACCGTGCCCCAACCCCGCTCTCGCAAGAGCACCGCGATCGGCGCCCAGTGCCGGTAGCTGCGGAGCACCCGCGCGTGGTCTGCGGCCCCGGCCCAGCCTTGCATCTGGAGGAACTCGACCGGATGGATGGCGCCGGACTCGAAGCGCACGCCGTGCCCTCGCCCGTCGAGGTCGGCGAACTGGGCGCCGAGCCGGGCCTGCATCACGCCGCCCCACGGGTCGGTGCGCTGCTCGAAGCGACCCCACACGCCGGTCACGGGATGAAGGCGCAGATAGCGGCCGATCGCCCCGCCGGCGATGCGGCTGCGCTGCAGCAGGACCGGCGTGAACATCGCCCCGCACGCGACCACGACGGCGCGGCCGAACACCGAGAGCGGCACGGTCTTGCCGGACGGCTTGCGCACCTTCGCCCGCACGCCGACGGCGCGGCCGCCCTCAAGCACGAGCTGCTCGGCCTCGGCCCGCACGACGAGGCGCGCGCCCGCGTCGCTCGCGTCTTCCAGCCAGGTCCGCAGCGTCGACTGCTTCGCCCCGAGACGGCAGCCGAAATTGCAGTAGCCGCAGCGCTCGTCCTGAGGACATCCGCGGACGTTCCGGGGCAGGACCTCGGCGCGCCAGCCGAGCGCGTTCATCCCCGCCTCGAGCAGACGGTCGCGCGCCCAGGGCTCACTCTGCTCGCACGTCACGCCGAGGCGCGCGCTCACCGCGTCGAGCGAGCGCTGGTACTCCGCGCCCTCGAAGACCCCCGAGAAGCCCGCCTCGCGGTCCCACTCGGCGCGGACCTCCGCGGGCGTCGGCAGCGAGGTCGCGTAGTTCACGACCGTCCCGCCGCCCAGGCACTGGCCGGTGAACACCGCCGTGCCGAGATCGGCCGTGAGCCGCGTGGCGTAGAGGTCGCGGTCCGCCTCGTGCTGGAGATGCGAGAAGTCCGCGGCTTCGCGGTGCTCGCCACGCTCGAGCACGACCACGTCGAGCCCGGCTTCGGCGAGCACCGCCGCCGCGACGCCGCCGCCCGCGCCCGAGCCGATCACGACCACGTCGCAGGTCCAGGTGCTCGGCCGGTCCACCGTCACCGGCGAGAGCCTTCGCGGCTCGTCGGGCGGCGGACCGAGGGGGCCTGGATAGCCCATCACGTCCCAGACCGGCGTGTGGCGCTCCCCCGGCCGCGCGGTCGCGGCGAGCGTGGCCACGACCCGGCGCAGCGTCACCGCGACCTGGCGGATCTTCAGCCGCGGCGAGGACGACATCGCACGGAACGCGGCCTCCGCTTCGGTGGGTCCGAGGTCCTCGAAGGCGCGCGCGGTGCCGTGCAACGCGAGGCCGCCGGCCCGCGATCCGAGCAGCAGGAGCATGGCCCGCAGCGCGACGCGATCGGTCTCGTGCGGCAGCCCCGCCGCCAGCCCCGTCAACCTCGAGGCCAGCCCGAGGCGTCGCGCCGAGAGGCCCAGGTCCTGGCCGTCCTCGAGCTGCGTGCCGGGCAGGAGCGTCTCGGCGACGGCCGCGAACGTGCGAAGTTCCGCCGCCCCGAACCCGCGCAGGCCCCCGACGCCGAAGGGGAAGGTGCCGAACGAGGGTGGGGGGGGCGCTTCGCTCTGCATCGTGACTCCCGCGCCGTCGGCGCCGCGCGATCCCCCGCTCGGGCGGGCGACCGGCGGGGCGGAGCGGCGCTCACATCACCGGGGCGGGGAAGCCCTTCTCGACGATGAGCCGCGCGAAGGACTCCTTGTCGATCGCCTTCGCGAGCGCCGCGTCGGGGCCGACGTCGCCCCGGTCCAGCGCCAGGCCCAGGGCCGAGTCCATCGTCTGCATGCCGACGTTGCCGCCGCCCTGCATCAGGTTCTGGATCTGGAAGATCTTGCCCTCGCGGATGAGCGAGGCGAGCGCCGGCGAGCCGATCAAGATCTCGTGGACCGCGACGCGGCCCGAGCCATCGGCCTTCTTCAACAGCTGCTGCGCGACGATGCCCGCGAGGCTCTCCGCGAGCATGCCCCGGATCTGCGGCTGCTCGTCCGCGGGGAAGGCGTTGATGATGCGGTCGATCGTGGCCGGCGCGCTGTTCGTGTGGACGGTCGCGAACACCAGCACGCCGAAGCTCGCGAGCTGGAGCGCGAGCTTCATCGTCTCGTTCGTGCGCAGCTCGCCGATGAGGATGACGTTCGGATCTTCGCGGCCGGCGCTGCGGATCGCGTGCGCGAAGGAGGACGCGTGCGGACCGATCTCGCGGTGCGTCACCGCGGACTTGAGAGGCTGATGCACGAACTCGACCGGATCTTCGATCGTCAGGATGTGCCCTGCGCGCGTCCGGTTGATGTGGTGGATCATCCCGGCGAGCGTGGTGGACTTGCCCGAGCCCGTCGGGCCGGTGACCAGCACGAGCCCCGAGCGGCGCTCGGAGAGCCGCCGGATCACCTCGGGGCAGCCGAGCTCCTCGAGGGTCAGGATCTTCGTCGGGATCGTCCGGAAGACCGCCCCGAGGCCCGTGTTCTTGTAGAAATAATTCGCGCGGAAACGGGCCGCTTCGCCGAACGAGTACGCGAAGTCGAGGTCGAGATCCTCGGTGATCGTGCGCTTCTGCTCCGGCGTCACGATCTCGAAGAGGAGAGACTCGATCTCGGCCTGGGTCACGGCCTGCTCGCGCAGCGGCTCGAGGTCGCCGCGCGCGCGGATGAGCGGCGGGTATCCGACCCCGAGGTGCAGGTCGCTGCCCTTGCGGTCGAGCAGCTGCTGGAAGAGCGCGTCGATGCGGGGCATGGCTCAGCCTTTCTTCCCACCGAAGACGTTGCCGAAGAGGCCGCGACCCCCGGCCGGGGCTTCGGCCGCAGGGGCCGCCGCCGGGGCCGCTGCTGCGCCCGGGCGCCAGCCTGCGACCGTGGCTTCGAGGTCGTCGGGCGCGTCCGCGACCGCGCGCGCCGCCTCGAGCGTCGTCTGTCCGGTGCGGACGAGCTCCGCGAGCGAGTCGTCGAGGCGGATGATGCCGAGGGCCTTGCCGCGCTGCTGCAAGCTGGGGATCTGATAGGTCTTACCGTCGCGGATGAGGTTCCACAGCGGGACCATGCCGGGGAGCAGCTCGGCGGCGGCGACCATGCCCTTGCCGTCGGCGCGCGGGACGAGCCGCTGGCTGACGACGAGGCGGAGGCCGCCGGCCAGGGTCATGCGGACCTGGGGCTGGTCGCCCGGCGGGAAGAGGTCGATCAGCCGATCGATGGTCTTGGCGGCGCTCGGCGTGTTCATCGTGCCGATCACGAGGTGGCCGGTCTCGCTCGCGGCGAGCGCGATCCGCACGGTCTCGGTGTCGCGCAGCTCGCCGATGACGATGACGTCCGGGTCCTCGCGCAGCGAGCCCTTGAGCGCGGCCTGGAACGACTTCGTGTGCGCGCCCACCTCGCGCTGACTCATCATCGCCTTCTTGCGCGGATGCACGAATTCCACGGGGTCTTCGACCGTGATGACGTGGTGCGTGGTGTGGCTGTTGATGATGTCGACGATCGCCGCGAGGGTCGTGGTCTTGCCGTGCCCGGTCGGTCCGGTCACGACGATGAGGCCCTGATGGTGATGGGTGACCTTGGTGATGTCCGCGGGCAGGCCGAGGGACTCGAGCGTCGGCACCTCGTCGGGCACGATGCGGAAGCAGGCCTTGAGTCCCGTGCGCTGACGGGAGACGTTCACGCGGCTCCGCCCCGCCTTGCTGGACTGGTAGGCGAAGTCCGCCGAGCCCTGGCGGGCGAGCTCGTCGGCGAGGCGGGCGGGGACGATCTGCGAGACGATGCGCTCGACCTGCTCGGGGGACAGGGCCTCGCCGACCGGCGTCAGCTCGCCGGAGATGCGGGCGAGCAAGGGGCGCCCGGCGATGACGTGGACGTCGGAGGCGCTGCGGAGCCGGAGCGCGTGGAGGATCGAGTCGACCGAGTCCGACTTGATGGGCACCACCGGCTCGGGCGCACGCGCCGCCGCGGGAGGGGACACCGACGCACGGGCCGGCGCGGACATCGACGGCGGCGCGGACATCGACGGCGGCGCGGACATCGACGGCGGCGCGGACATCGACGGCGGCGCGGACATCGACGGCGGCGCGGA
>CAIKNO010000155.1 GCA_903828805.1 uncultured Sandaracinus sp.
GAAGAGCTCCAGGGCGAGCAGGGCGCTGACGCCGTCCTCCTCGACGAACGAGTCGCCGGGTCGGACCGTGCGCTCGCAGACCGCCGCCTCCTCGCTCCACGCGAGCATCCGGTCCAGCAGCAGCATCGGGGCCCGGTGCGGTATGAACTCCGCGAGCGGAGGCAAATCGGCAGCGCCCATCGCCGGCAGCCTTACCACGGCGAGGCGCGACCGCACGAGGGGGCCCGCGCCTCACGCCCGGTAGACGATCGCCCCCGACGCGCACGCAGTGCCCGCGCGCTCGACGACGAATTGAAGGCGGAGTCCATCCTCCTCGGGTCGTCGCTCGAGATGGACATCGACGATGTCCCCCGGCTCGATGACCGCCTCGAATCGAAGCCGCACGATGCGGTGTTCACGCCCGAGCGGACCGAAGACCTCGATGCCTCGGCGCTGCACGAGCAGCAGCAGCTGCGCGATGCCCGGGAGCATCGGTCGCCCTTCGAAGTGCCCCTCGAACCAACGCAGATCGTCCGGCACCCACGCTCTGAGGTGCGCCTTGTCGACCGTCGCCGACAGCGTCTCGACCACGAAATCCTCGCGCACGTCGGATGCCCGTCCCCTCTGGATGTCGCCCTGCGAGGACGCTCGAGGTCAACCGGAAAGCGCGGGCTGGCCCGGCTTCGGGAAGTCCGTGGGGCCGATGGCGACGGGCACCGCACCGCGCTCGATCGAGAGTCGGTGCAGCTGCCCCGCGACATGCGCATGCGCGACCATCATCGCCACGGCCACGGGAAAGAGAGGCAGGTAACAGAGCAGCATCGAGAGCGGCAGGAGCAACGCCTGCACGACCCCGAGCACGAGCGTCGCTGTCAGCGCCTCGCGGAACACGAGGCGCGTCGCGTGCAGGACCTCGCCGAACTTCAGGCCCGGCCCGAAATCGTCGGCGATCTCGGCCCGCATCCCGGCGATCTGCGCCGGAATCGCGAGCAAGAGCCCGAGGACGACGAGCACCGGCACCCCGGCGCCGAAGAGGCAGAGCAAGGCCGTGGGGTCCTCGCTCGACCGGGTCGCCGCGAACACCGCGCCGAAGACGAGGCAGATGATTCCCGGCGCGAGGACGAGCGCGATCGGGAGCGACCACAGCATCGAGATCAAGAATCCCTTGAATCCCGTGCCGAAGAGCTTCCCGATGTAGTCGAGGTCGAGCTCCAGCCTCGGCAGGGGCGCCTCGGGCTCTACGGCTGTCCGGCGGATCATCATCGCCGTCCACCCGCGCAGCGCGATCTGTCCCACGAAGGGAACCAGCATGGCGCTCAACAGGAGCAGCGATCCGACGCCGAGCTTCGTGAGCCCCTCGGGATCTGCGCGGAGCCTACGAAAACCGACGAAATGGTCCATGTCAGCGCCTCTCGAAGACCCGGCTCGATGGTGAAGACCGACGTGATCCCGAGGCCGAAGCCTGGGCTCGTTCGTCCCCGGCGAACGCCACGGCCTCGACCGCGGCGCCCGGCGGAGACTCCGGCGAGCTCAGTTGCTCGGCGTGAAGTTGAACGGCACCTGGACGAGGGCGCAGTCGCGGCCGCCGGGCGCCGGGAAGCGCATCCGACCTGCCACGCCGCGCACGCACGCGAAGACGTCGCGGTCCCGCAAGGAGCCGCTGACCTGGGTCCCGTCGACGTGGCCGTCGGCCGCCACGCGGATCGAGAGCGACATCGTCCCCTGCAGCACCGGATTCTGCTTGAGCTGACGCTCGTAGCAGTTGCGGATCTGCGCGTTGAACTCCTGCACGACCCTCCGGATCTCGGGGACCGGAAGGTCACCGCTGCAGTCGTCCCAGCTGCGCGCCGCGGCGGCGTGATGGGTCGGCGCGACCGGCGCCGCGGTCCCGGCATCCGGAGGCGGACCGGCGTCGGGCTCGGGATCGGGGATCTCCAAGGTGTCGTCCGCGAGCGCCGTCGAGCGCTCCGTCACCCCGGCGTCCGGCAGCGTGGTCGACGCAGGGACCACGGGCGCGGGCGCACTCGTCGCCCAGTACACTCCGCCGGCCACGAGGAAGAGCACCACACCCAGAACTGCGTACTTCGCGCCGCCGCCCCCGGACGGCGGAGGCGGAATGGATTCGGACGTCACAGGATCTCCTCGGGAAGCGCCCAGCGCGACGGCGTTTGTACCACGGCCGCGCTCACCGCAGCACCGTTCCGGTGATCCGAACCCGCAGATTCACCGAGGCCGAGAGCGCCCCCGCCGGCACCGGCTGGCCAGGCTCGAGGTCCACCTGCGTCCGGGCGAAGAAACGGATCCGTCGAGACGTGTTCACGAGGTAATCGGAGAGCAACGACACCCCGGCCGCGTCGAGGGCGAGCTGTCCGTCGACGGTCGTCATCGCCGCGATGCTCGGGACCGTGCCGATGCGAACGACCCCCATGGCCGGGTCGACGTCGGACGCCCCCTCGGGCCCCCAGAACAGTTCGGTCTCCGGCAAGGGCACGGTCATCGAGTTGACGCTGACCGAGTAGGCCCCCTCGACGATCTCGATGGCGTCGATGTGCCGCAACAGCACGCGGCCCCCCGACGCGAGCACGTCGAAGTCCACGACATCACCGAGCGGAAACGAGAGGGTCCGCGGCGCCGGGTCGCAGAACCCGGCCTCGCAGGTGATCGGCACGGCCGCGTCGGTCGGACACACGCCCATCGGCCCGCACGGAACGCTCGCGATCTGCCCGTCCGCACCGCGCAGCGCATCCGGGATCGCGAGCCCGTCGGCCGAGACGTCGAAGGCCTGCGGCCCCGTCTGCAGCTGGAGGACCAACACGTCGCTGCAACCCGCGAGCAGCCACAACCCGCACACCGCAGACCAAGACAAGCGCATGCGGTCGAGTCTACGTGGGCCCGGCCGCAACGCCAAACGCCCCGCGCACCGACGGGGCCCTGCCTCGCGCCACGCTCGGCCGATCACGCCAGCATCGTCACCGGCGCCTCGAGGATCCGACGCAAGGTGGCCAGCCACTCCGCCCCGGTCGCGCCGTCGATGACCCGGTGGTCGCACGAGAGCGTCATGCGCATCCGCTTGCCCGGAACGACGGCCCCATTCTTCACGACGGGCTCGTCACGGACGGCACCGACCGCCAAGATCGCGCCCTCCGGCGGGTTGATCACCGCGGAAAAGTCCTCGATACCGAACATGCCGAGGTTCGAGATCGAGAACGTCCCGCCGCTCATCTCCTCCGGCTTCAGCTTCTTCTCCCGCGCGCGCTTGGCGAGATCGCGCACCTCGCGGGCGATCTCCGCGACACCCTTCCGGTCCGCGTCCCGCACGACCGGGGTCACGAGGCCGTCGGGCACCGACACCGCCACCGAGATGTCCACCACCTGATGCGCGAGCAGATGCTCAGCCGTGAACGACGCGTTCACCGCCGGCACGCGCCGGAGCGCGACCGCGCACGCCTTGATGAGGAGGTCGTTCAGCGAGACCTTCTCCCCACTCTTCTCGAGCGCCGCGTTGATCTGCGCGCGCGCCTCCGAGAGCGGCTCC
>CAIKNO010000156.1 GCA_903828805.1 uncultured Sandaracinus sp.
GAAGAAGGCCGCCGCCAAGAAGGCGCCCGCGAAGAAGGCCGCCGCCAAGAAGGCGCCCGCGAAGAAGGCCGCCGCCAAGAAGGCGCCCGCGAAGAAGGCCGCCGCCAAGAAGGCGCCTGCGAAGAAGGCCGCTGCCAAGAAGGCCGCCCCGGCCGTTGGCACCCAGACCCTCACCACCGAGGGCTGAGGCCATCCGCCGCTCCTCGCTGCGCGCGCTCGCTGGTGAGCGCCCAATGAGAGGAGCGCGCGGACACGGTCCCGTCCACGGGACCGTCGATCGTCGGAGCGTCAGGCTCGCCCGTCTCCTCGGCGGTTCAGTCTGATGTCACGCGCCCTGGTGGGTCTTCCCGCCGGGGCGTTTTCCGTGCTCCTTGGGGCGGCGCGGACCGTGTTTCGACGGCGCCGCGACGGGCGGGCGAGGGGAGGCCCGGGCGCGACTTCGACGGCCACGCCATCGGCCGCGTCGAAGGGGGCGGCAGGTCGAGACCCGGGGGCCCTTCAGTCGCCCGCGGCATGGGCGGCGGCGAGGAGCCGGGCCAGGCGTGCGTTCTCCACCCGAAGCGCGAGGGTCTTGCCCTGCGCCACGAGGACCTGACCCGGCGCGCCGCCTCGGGGCTTTCGTAGCTGCTTGCGGCGGGCGGTCTCGACCTCGACGAGTGCTTCGCCGCGTGCGTGGGAGAAGTGGGCCGCCAGGTGGGCTGCGTCGATGAGCAACTCCGGGGGGCAGGCTTCGTTCCGCCCGAGGGGGACCACGACGTGGGAGCCGGACGCCCCTCGGACGTGGAGCCACAGATCGTGCGGGGTGGCGTGTCGAAACGTCAGCTCGTCGTTGTCGCGGGCCGTCTTGCCGACGCGGATCGGGCGCCCCCCGTGGCCGACGTACTGACGGAACGGTGAACGTGACGGTTCGTTCCGTGACCGCCGGGCCACGCGGGCGCGGGCCTTGGGGCCGGCGCCGAGCTGGACGGCTTCGCCCTCGAGGGCCTCGAGGGCCGTGTCGTCCGACGTCATCAGGCGCTCGTGGAGGGCGTCGAGCCGCGCGACGACCGCGTGGGCCTCGGCGTGCCGCGCTGCGGCGATCGAGGCGCCGGCCTCGAGCTTCCGCGCCCGCGTGAACAGGGCTTCTGCGGTGCCCTTGGGGCCACGCTCGGGGTCGATCTCGACGGTGCGCGCCGTGGGCGGGTCGGTGCTCCAGTCGAGGAGGTCGGCGACGACGCAGTGCCGGGCCAGCACGTGGAGGTTCGCCAGGAGCGCCCCTGCGTCCTGCCGCATCCGGGGGGCTTCGGCGGCGCGGTCGAGGTCTCCGAGGGTGGCCGCTGCCCGTCGCGCCATGCGCTCCCTCGCCCTCCGGATCCCGCGGAGCAGGGCGACGCGCCGCTCGGCGTTCCGCTGGGACTGCCGTGTCTCGAGCAGCGCGCGCCCGGCCTCGAGCAACGCGGGCAGGTCTCCGGGAACGTCCCGGAGCAGGTCCGAGGGGGGCGGCTCCCACGGCTCTCCGAGTTGAAGGCCGCGCGGCGCGAGCCGGTCCGGATGAAGGGCCGCGACGACCCGACCGAGGCCGTCGAGCACGAGCAGGTTCGGCGATTTCGTCGCGCCTTCGTGGATCAGCGCCAGGGTCTCCGGGCCGAGCCGCAGGTCGATGGCCAGTGCTCCCCCGCCGGCGTCGAGGGTCCGCTCGATGCGCGTCCCCTCGAGCAGGTTACGTAAGAGCTTCGCGATGCCCTCCGTCACGAGTCCACGGGGGCGCTCGTGCACGCAGCCGACGCCCGCGGCACGGGGCGAGGTCGAGAGCAGCAGCGTCGCCCGGACGTCCGGCCCGTGAAGTCCGAGCGCGAGGAGATCGGGTTCCGGCACGTCGACGCGCTGGATCCGGGTGCCCTCGAGCCCGGCGAGGGGGCCGCTCACCCGGCGTCGTCCGCGTCGTCGTCCGCGTCGTCGTCCGCGTCGTCGTCGTCGTCGTCCGCGTCGTCGTCCGCGTCATCGTCCGCGTCGTCGTCCGCGTCGTCGTCCGCGTCGTCGTC
>CAIKNO010000157.1 GCA_903828805.1 uncultured Sandaracinus sp.
CTCCGCCTCATCACCTCCCTCAACGGCTCCGGGGGCAGCTCCCCCGTCGTCCGCGACTACTCCCTCACCTGGAGCTGTCCTTGAATCCCCGCGCACGACGGACGATCGCGCCGTGGCTCCTCGCGCTCGCGGCGCTCGCCTCGGCGTGCGGCCGCGAGATCGTGGGCGGCGGACGCCCTGCGCCCTCACCTTGCGGCGACTGCGACGACGCGAACCCGTGCACGGTCGATGCGTGCGCCGACACCGCGTGCACGCACACGCCCGACGACGCTCTGTGCGCGGACGACGGGCTCGCATGCACGACGGCCCAGTGCGATCCCGCGCTCGGCTGCGTGCAGCGCCCCGACGACGGCGCGTGCGACGACGCGGTCGCGTGCACGGTCGATGCATGCGGCGCGGCGGGCTGCACCCACACGCCCGACGACGGCGCGTGCGACGACGGCATCGCCTGCACCCGCGACAGCTGCGGGGGCGCGGGGGGGTGCCTGAACGTCCCCGACGACGCGCTCTGCTCGGCCGGCCAGTTCTGCCGCGACGGGGGCTGCGCCGAGCCGCCCCGCTGCGCGTCGATGGGCGACCCGCGCTGCGACGACGGCGTCGCGTGCACGACCGACACGTGCGACCTGACGACGGGGCGCTGCGTGTACGTCAACGACGACGCCGCGTGCGACGACGGCCTCTTCTGCAACGGCACCCAGGCGTGCGCCCCGTTCCGCGGATGCATCCTCGCGTCGGTGCCGCGCTGCGACGATGGGATCCCGTGCACGATCGACCAGTGCGACGAGGCGGCGGACGCGTGCGAGTCGCTGCCCGAAGACAGGCTCTGCGGCGACGGGACGTTCTGCAACGGCGCGGAGCGCTGCGACGTGGGGGCGGGTGGATGCGCGTCGGGCGCGGCGCCGGACTGCGACGACGCGGACGCGTGCACGACCGACCGCTGCGATGCGCGCCTGGACCGCTGCGCGTCGAGCACGCGCGACGCCGACGGGGACGGCGACGGGGACGCGCGCTGCGGCGGCGGGGACTGCGACGACGCGGACCCCACGCGGAGCGCGCGGACAGCCGAGGTCTGCGACGGCCTCGATCAGGACTGCGACGGCACCATCGACGACGGCGTGCTCGGCGCGTGCGGCACGTGCGACCCCACGTGCCGTCGCACCTCGCGCCGCGGCAGCGACCTGACCGGCTCCGGGGCCGTCGGCGTCGAGGTCGACCCCGCCCGCGGCGGCCTCGTCATCAGCACCGAGGTCCGCGAGGCGAACTACCTCTGGGTGCCCAACACCGCCGAGAGCACGCTCTCGCGATGGGACGCCTCGACCGGGCGCGAGCTCGCGCGCTACCGCGTCGGGCTGCCCGCCGGCGAATGCCCCGGCTCCTGCTGCTTCAGCGACGGCTGCAACATGCCCAGCCGCGTCGCCATCGACGGGCGCGGCGATGCGTACGTGGCCAACCGCGGCTTCGCGATGCAGGGCACGGTCAGCAAGATCGCCGCCGACGTGCGGGACTGCGTGGACCGCAACGGCAACGGCACCATCGACACGTCCACCTCGTCGATGGCGCTGCCGTGGGACACCGACGAGTGCGTGCTGTGGACCGCGCCGGTCGGCGCGGTCAACGCGGTGCTGCGCGCGCTCACCATCGACCGCGGCGACGTGGCGCACCCCGAGGGTTACCCGTGGGTCGGCGGCTACAACTCGCAGCTCTTCTATCGCCTGAACCCGTCGACCGGCGCGGTCGACCGCACCGTCAACGTCTCGCCGCTGCACCCCTACGGCGGCGTCGTGCTCAGCGACGGCAGGCTCTGGCTCGGCACCCTGGGCGACGGCGCGACCGGATTCTTCGAGACCACCGCCGCGGCCCCCGCCCTCACCCGCGTCCCCTACCCCACCGCGATGCGCGGCGGCTGCCTGAGCACCTACGGCATCACCGCCGACGCCTCGAGCCGCCTCTGGTTCTCCGGCTGGGATTGCCGCGACGCCCTCGGCCTGGACACCCGCAGCGGCAACTGGACCCGCGTCGACACCACCGGCTACGGCCTGACCGCCGGGCGAGGCATCACCGTGGACGCCACCGGGCGCGTCTGGATGGCCCTCGGCGGCGACGGCGACTCCAACCTCGTCAGCTGGAACGCCGACGGCTTCGTCCCCGGAGGCACCATCAACGCCCTCGCCCTGCGCCGCACCAACCTGCCCCCCGGACACCGCGGGCCCTCCGGCGTCGGCGCCGACCGCGACGGACGCCTCTGGGTCGCGCACCACGACACCTCCCAGCTCGTCCGACTCGACCCGGCCACCTCCGTGATGACCTCCTTCACCGGACCCAACCGCGTCTACACCTACTCCGACTTCACCGGCTCGGTCCGACGCTCCGTCATCGGCGCCGGCTCCTATGCCGAGGACTTCGACGCCGGCTGCGACAACCCCCTCTGGGGCGACCTCACCTTCGACGTCGCGACCCCCTCCGGCACCACCGTCGCCTTCACCGTCCGCGCCGCGGCCACCGCCGCCGGGCTCGACGCCGCCGCCGCCGTCCCCGTCGGCACCAGCCCCACCGACCCCAGCCCCAGGAACACCGGCGCAGCCCTCACCGCCGCCGCCGTCCCCCAGGCCAGGCACCTCCGCCTCATCACCTCCCTCAACGGCTCCGGCGCCAGCTCCCCCGTCGTCCGCGACTACAGCCTCACCTGGAGCTGTCCCTGAAGCCGCGTCGCTCCCCGGCGGCCCTCTCCACGACACCGCTGACGGCGTGACCGAACTGCGCTAGTTTGCCGCCCCTCACGAGGAGATCCCGATGGCGAATGTGGTGATCGCGGATGCAGTTCGTTCGGCGGTGGGTCGCGCGGTGAAGGGGTCGCTCGCGCAGCGCCGTCCCGACGAGCTGGCCGCCGAGGTCGTGCGCGCCCTGATGGCGCGGGTGCCGCAGGTGGGTCCCGACGAGGTCGAGGATCTGGTCCTCGGGTGCGCGATGCCGGAGGGCGAGCAGGGCCTCAACGTCGCGCGGCCGATCGGCTTGCTCGCGGGGCTCTCGGAGCGCTGTGGCGCCGTGACCATCAACCGCTTCTGCAGCTCGGGCCTGCAGGCGATCGCGATGGCCGCCGGGGAGATCCTCGTGGGCTCGTCGGACACGGTCGTCGCCGGCGGCGTCGAGTCGATGTCGATGGTGCCCATGACGGGCTACAAGCTCAGCGCCTCGCCCGAGGTGATGGAGCACTGCGCCTCGGTCTACACGCCGATGGGCATCACCGCCGAGAACGTCGCGGTGCGCTTCGGCATCACCCGCGCCGAGCAGGACGCGGTCGCGCTCCGCAGCCAGCAGCGCGCCAGCGCGGCCATCGCGGCGGGACGCTTCGAGGACGAGATCGTCACCGTGCACGGCGTGCGCTACGAGGGCAACGAGCGGCGCCTCTTCGAGTTCCGGCGGGACGAGATGCCGCGGCCGGACACGACCCTCGAAGGGCTCGGTCAGCTGAAGCCCGTGTTCAACCCGAAGGGCTCGGTGACGGCCGGCAATTCCTCGCCGCTCTCCGATGGCGCCGCCGCCGCGCTCGTGATGAGCGAGGCGCGCGCCCAGGCGCTCGGCGTGAAGCCGCTCGGCTACTTCAGGCACTTCGTCAGCGTCGGCGTCGATCCGTCGATCATGGGCATCGGCCCCCTGCCCGCCGTGCAGAAGCTGCTCGCGCGCGCCGGCCTCACGATCGCCGACATCGACCTCGTCGAGATGAACGAAGCGTTCGGCTCGCAGGCAGCCTACTGCCAGCGCGAGCTGGGGATCCCCGACGAGAAGCTCAACGTGAACGGCGGCGCCATCGCCCTCGGGCATCCGCTCGGGTGCACCGGCGCGAAGCTGACCGCCACGCTGCTGCACGAGCTTCGTCGCCGCGGCGGTCGCTACGGCATCGTCACGATGTGCATCGGAGGCGGCCAGGGCGCCGCCGGGCTCTTCGAGCTCGCGGCCTGAAAACTGCGCGCCGCCGGGCTCTTCGAGCTCGCGGCCTGAAAACTGCGCGCCTCCGCGCCGCGCGCCCGCACCCCGGCTCCTCGCCCCCGCACCGCGGGGAGAGGCCCGGGGTGTGCCGCGTCACCTCGATCAGGGCGCGTCGAAGTCCGAGCCGAACTGCAGGTAGAGTCCCCAGGACTTCTCGCCGATCGCGTCGTAGAGCGCGTTGTCGGCGAGGGACGCGAAGAGGCGCATTTCGGCGAACGCGGCGCCGAACTCTCCGCGCACGAAGGGCGCGACCGACGCGAAGCCGATGGACGACGGATCGCTTCCGCCGCGCGCGCCCTCGTCGACCATCACGGTCTGCAGCCGCACGCCCGCGGCGAGGCCCTCGACCGGCCGCACGCCGCCCCACACGCCGAGCTGTGCCATCGCCGCCACGCCCTCGTAGCCCGAGAGCACCGGCACGCCGAGCCCGAGCCCCGCCTCCGCGCCCGCAAAGAAGAGCGCATCGCGGTACTCCGCATCCACCCGCAGCACCACGGGCACCGTCCCTCGCAGGACGAGCCATGGGTCCCAGCCGCCGTTCGGCAACGCCGAGAACGGCACCGACGTGAGCGCGAAGTCCGCGCGGCCGAAGGCGTCCTCGTAGACGTTCATCAGCGGCCCGACGACGCCGAGCCCGGCCCGCACCCGGAGCGCGTCGATCGGCCGGAAGCCCACGCGGCCGCCGACGAGCACGTTGCCGGCGCGCAGGTCGGTCCGTTCGGTCGAGCCGACCCGGAACACCGAGCCGACCGCGCGGAACGCCACGTCCAGCGAGATCGAGACGTCGTCTTCGGGGGGCGTCACGACGACGTTCGCCTGCAGGCTCGGGATGATCGCGGTGTGCGTCTCCGACACGAGGAACGAACTGTTGGAGCCGGTGTAGAGGCCCACCTCGACGCCGAGCCGCGAGCGGTCCGGGCCGTCGGCGAGCTCTCCGGTCGACTGCGCGAGGCCACGCGCGGGTGCGAGGAGCGACGCGAGCATCGCCGCCACGGACCACGCGACGGGTCGGTGGCCCCGGCGAGGCCCGACCTCGCATCGCTCCCGTGGCGTTCGCTCCATCGTTCGCTCCATGTCGAGTTCTCCGCTCATTCCACCGTCTCGCACGCCACGTTGGGCTGCAGCCCGACGTTGTTTCGCTCGAAGCACTCGGCCGCTGTCGCGTCGGGATCGGCCACCACGAACACGTCGATCGCGCGGTCCGGAGGCAGCATGGCCGCGCAGCTCGTCTCGCCGCACTCGCCGACCCCGAGGAACGTCGCGGACTCCGCGCGGCAGAGCGCCGGCCCGTCGCGGCTGCCATCACGGAACTCGACCACGAACCCCGCGGCCATCGGCAGGCTGCCGCGGTTGCAGACCCGCGCGCGCAGCGTGGCGGCGCCCATCGCGTCGCAGGGCACGCGCAGCCTCTCGCTGACCGCGGCCGTGGTCAGGTCCGGCTGCCCGAGCGCCGCGAGGCTCCCCTGCACGTTCTGCCGGAAGTTGTTCAGCGCGGGGTCGCTCCACGGCGGCGCGACCGCGCTGCTCCGCGGGATCTCCCCACGATCGCCCACGTGCGAGACCCAGTACGCGTGCTGGTTCCACACCGGCCGCGACGCCGCCCAGCGGTCCATCACGTCGCGCAACACCACGATCCCGTGCGCGCGCTCGTAGGGCGACGACGGCCTCAGCGGGTCGGTCGCGGGGCAGCCGAGCGTGCCGGCGTAGTCGTTCACCGAGCTGACGATCTCGGTGTGGAAGTCCCCGTCGACGTCGACGATGACGGGGTTCTCGTAGGTCGTCCCGCTCGAGCGCGCCGCGCTGTAGAGCACTTCGCCGGTCGCCCCCGCGTACACGCGCAGGAAGCACTCGTCGGCGTACACGGCCTCGGCCGCGCCGTCGGC
>CAIKNO010000158.1 GCA_903828805.1 uncultured Sandaracinus sp.
AGCGCGCCCGCATCGAGGCCGAGCGCGCCACGGCCGCGTATGCCGAGATCGTGCGGCTCGAGGGGGAGCTCGCGCGCCTCCGGCGCGACCCGGAGTGAGCGCACCCGAGGGCGGCGCGCGGCGTGGATGCGAGCGTGCGACGCGTTCGAGCGGCCGGGATCGCGGCCCGAGGCGTCCTCGCGTCGCTCCGTCGGATCGAGTCGGCCGAGGGATGCCCGCGGCGCGGGCCGCGCGTATACTCGCGCTCCCATGGCCCTCGAAGGCGTCGACTGCGACACGCTGGTCCGCGATGTGCTCTTGAACGTCGCCGGCGCCGTCGCAGCCCTCGATCGGCACCGCGTCGATCATTGCTGTCACGGCGCGCTCTCGATCGCCGAGGCGTGCGACCGCGTCGGGGCGGACCCGCTCGCGGTCCTCGCCGCGCTCGAGGAGGAAGCCTCGCGTCCCGACGCCCTGGCCCCGCGCGACCGCGAGCTGCTCAACATGCCCCTCGAGGTGCTGACCGAGCAGCTGGTCACCGTGTTCCACGAGGACGCGCGGCGGGACGCCGTCGCCCTGGTCGCGCAGGCCCGCGCCCTGCACGACGCCGAGGGGCTCCCGGTCGCGCTGGACATCGCCCGCGCGCTCGAGTCTCTCTTCGCGGCGCTCTTGCCGCACCTGAGCTTCGAGGAGCGGCACGTCTTCCCGTACGTCGTGCGCATGGAGAAGGCCTCGCGCGAGGGTCGCCTCGCGCCGGTGGCGCTGTTCGCGAACCTCGCCGAGCCCCTGGCGGAGATGACCCGCGACCACGAGGACGCCGACCACCACCTCGACGTCCTCTCGAAGCTGACGGACGGCTACCAACCCGACGCGACCGCGAGCCCCGGCGTGCGCTCGCTCTACGCCGCGCTCGCCGTCCACCACGAGGGCCTCGTGCGGCACATGCACCTCGAGGGCAACGTCCTGTTCCCCCGCGCCGAGCGCCTCGAGGCGAAGCTGCGCGAAGGCCAAGCCCCCGCCCGCCGGCGCTGAGCGCCCCGCCTCCCCGAGACCCCGCGCCACCGGACACGGCTCCGGCTCCCGTCGCGAACGCGCTCTGCCGGGGCCTGCGCGACCTCCTGCGTCCGCCCTACCAGCATCAAATATCTCGTCGGTCTGTCAGTCGGCGCTTACCGCGAGCGTCCCGCTACCAGCACCTCGTCGTACTGGGGAACCGTCCAGCGGAAACGACG
This sequence comes from uncultured Sandaracinus sp., assembly GCA_903828805.1. Lineage (GTDB taxonomy): Bacteria > Myxococcota_A > Polyangia > Polyangiales > Sandaracinaceae > Sandaracinus. The sequence goes on from CAIKNO010000158.1 coordinate 1,212, forward strand.
GGCATGCTCGCAGGAAGCCGTCGGAGAAAGACCTCGATTCTGAGCCGCCATCGTCTGTGCTTTCCATCGATCAGACTGAAAATGAATGTGCGATTGAATGTGATAATGTGCGGGTCGCCACGATGAAATGTATTGACCGTAGTCGATTGATGTTCTTCATCGACTCTCTCCGAACGTGCGTGTCAGACCTTCGAATGGTGGGAAGCGTGTGAGGGGTCTGCCCGACGATTTCTGGGGCAAGCTGGAGCGCGACGGCGCGGCACAGGTCACGTCGTGGCATCCGCTTGAGGCTCATTGCGCGGACGTTGCTGCCTGTACGGAGACTCTCCTCCGCGACACCCTCCTCGGTGCTCGACTCGCTCGCCTCGCTGGGCTCGACCGTCTGGACGAGGTTCTCGTCGCCCGGCTTGCGGCGCTCGCGGCGTTGCATGACCTCGGGAAGTTCTCGGTCGGTTTCCAGAACCGCCCGTTTCCCGAGCGCTCGCTGCAGGGCGGGCACGTCGAGCCGATCGTGAAGGCCCTCTCGATCGATGGCGCGGTGCGCCGCCGCATCCTCGAAATCCTCGCTCCGCTGGGCGTGTTCGGAGACCTCTGGCCGAGCTACCTGGCCGCCTCGATCAGCCATCACGGGCGGCCCGAGAAGATTGGGGATGCCGGCCCGTCCAGCGGCTTCGATCCACTCGTGTTCGCGCCCGCGCACGGGCTTGACCCCCTCGAGGGAATGCGGCGGCTGGTCGCACGAGTGCAGGGGTGGTGGCCGCGTGCATTCGGGCGCGATGGATTACGTCTCCCGGAGTCCCCGCCCGCCGCGCATTTCTTCGCCGGTGTCGTGATGCTAGCCGACTGGCTGGGATCGGACGCGGACGTGTTCGCGCATGCCGAGGACCGTGAAGATCCTATGCTGCGGGCTCGCGGTCGGGCCGACGCCGTGGTTCGAGACCGTTTTCTCGACGTTCGCCGCCTCCGGAAGGCCACCAGGACGGACTTCGATGTGTTCGCCGCGGCGGGCGGCCGGTTCGTTCCTCGGCCGGCGCAGGCGGCTCTCGACTCGATCGCGGTCCCATCCGGCTCACAAGGCTCGCTCGTGGTGCTCGAGTCCGAGACGGGGTCCGGTAAGACGGAGGCCTCGGTCCATCGGTTCGCTCAACTCTTCGCTGCCGGTGTCGTCGACGGCCTGTACTTCGCGCTCCCGACTCGCACGGCGGCGACACAGATTCACGACCGAGTCGTTCGCGCCGTGGCGTCCACGTTCGACGCGGTGAGCCCTGCGGACCGCCCGCCCGTGGTCCTTGCCGTGCCTGGATACCTTCGTGTCGATGCTGCGGACGGAACAGCACTTCCGGGTTTCCAGTTCCTGTGGCCTGACGACGACCGCGCAGGGACCCGTCATCGCACGTGGGCCGCGGAACACCCGAAGCGCTTCCTCGCTGGGAGCGTGGTCGTGGGCACGATCGATCAGGTGCTGCTCTCGACGCTCGTCGTCTCGCACGCGCACTTGCGGGCGACCTCCTTGAGCCGGCTCCTGCTCGTCGTCGATGAAGTCCACGCGTCGGATGCCTACATGACCGCGCTGCTCGACCATGTTCTCGCCTTTCACCTCGCGGCTGGCGGACACGCTCTATTGATGAGCGCCACCCTTGGCACCACGGCGACAGCAAGGTTCTTTGCACGGACGCTCTCATCGAATCCGTTGTCAGTCGTGCCGCGCGTTCCGCTCGCGCCCTTGGATGATGCGATCCGACTCCCGTATCCGGCGGTGCATCACGCGATGGTCGGTGGCACGACCGCAACGATCACGGTCGAGTCTCCAGCCGCACCGAAGTCATGCGAGGTCGAACTCTGGCCGGCGAGCGAGGATCCAGATGCTGTAGCGTCGCGCGCCCTCGATGCCGCTCGTGAAGGCGCGACGGTTCTGGTCCTTCGGAATACAGTCTCTGACGCCATCGCCACGCAGTTGGCGCTGGAGGCACGGGTCGGAGAACGCGACGGTCCGTTGCTCTTCCAAGTAAACGACATCCGCACGCTGCACCATGCCCGCTTCGGCGAAGCTGACCGGCGCCTTCTCGACGGCGCCATCGAACTGCGGCTCGGCAAGGACGCTCCGCGGGGCCTCGGGGCGGTTGTCGTGGCGACGCAGACCGTCCAGCAAAGCCTCGACCTGGATGCAGACTTCCTACTGACGGATCTCTGTCCAATGGACGTACTCCTCCAGCGGATCGGGCGGCTCCACCGACATACTCGGCGCGCTGAGGAGCGTCCGGCGCCCTTTCGTATTCCCCGCTGTGTTGTGCTCGACCCCGGACCGCTCGAGGCACTCGTCGGTGACGACGGAGTCGCGCGCGGGCGCCATGGGCTCGGCCGAGTGTACGAAGATCTCCGCGTCGTCGAAGCGACACGCAGGATGCTGCTCGCGCGCACTCGGCTTGTGATCCCGCGGGACAATCGAGAACTCGTCGAGCGCACCACGCACGATGAGGCACTCGAAGCGATCGCGCGCGCGAGCGGTCCTCGCATGGTCGCCCACGGCCTGAAGGTCGCCGGCGTCACGATCGCACGGCTCCAGCACGCGCGAGGACACGTTGTCGAACGACACGAAGTGATGGGCCGCTACGGCTTTCCGTCGCTCGAAGTGGCGCAACGAATCACGACCCGCCTCGGCGAGGCCGATCGCCTCGTGGAACTTCGCGAATCGGCAACTTCCGTCTTCGGGACGCGGTTTCGGTCGCTTAAGATCCCGCATTGGATGACTCACGGTCTACCGTCCCAGGTCGTGAGTGAAGCAGAGCGTGTAGGTGACGTGTGCGTAGTGACGTGTCGGGGGAGTGATGGTGCGGTCGCTGGTCGTTTCGACTACGACCGCCTGGGCCTTCGGGTCCATGGCGAGGCGCAGTCGATCAAGGAGGCAGATGCAGATGATTGAGCAAGATGCACCGTTCTCGGGCGACGACGCAGTGGATTTGCTCGAGCGGCCCGTGCTGACAGTCGCAGCACCCGATGGGGCGCGCTTCGGTGTTTCCCTCGCGGGCTTGCTTGCACGCCTCGGACGCGGAGGCCCGACGGAGATGGCGCACCTCCGACCCCATCAACAACACGTCGTCCACGCGCTCGTCGTCCAACTTGCGGCTCTGGTTTGCGCGCGTACCGGCATTCTCGAGCTCGACCGCGACGAGCACGAGTGGCGTCGTGCTCTCCGCGCGTTGGCCGGGGGTGCCGAGGCGTTCCAGCTCGTTGTGTCGGACCTATCGAAACCAGCGTTTCTCCAGCCTCCGGTCCCCGAAGGGTCGATCGACGCGTGGAAGCGCGTGGAGACTCCTGACTCGCTGGATGTGCTGGTGCTTGCAAAGAATCACGACGTGAAGGCGCGAAGGATGATGCGCGCGCGCGATGAGCACTGGGTGTTCGCGCTCTTGTCGCTGCAGACCCAGCAGGGCTTCTCGGGGCGCGACAACTACGGCGTTGCGCGAATGAACGGCGGGTTCGGCAACCGGCCCGGTCTCGGGCTAGCACCCTCGCTCGCTTGGGCACCCCGCTTCCAGCGAGACGTCCGGGTCGCGCTCGATGCGCGTCCTTCGCTGCTCGCCGAGGGCACGGGGTACCGGGACGGCGGCACCGCGCTTCTGTGGACGGCGCCGTGGGACGGCGCGGTGTCCGAAGGCCTGAGTTCGCTCGATCCATTCTTCATCGAGGTCTGCCGGCGCGTCCGGCTCGCACGGGTTGAAGGGCGTCTCGTCGCTTACACCCAGTCGACGAAGGTCGCGCGCCTCGACGCGAAGGAGCTCAAGGGCAACACCGGCGACCTCTGGACGCCGGTCGCGCGAGACGACGCGGCCGCGCTGACCCTCGGTGGCACCGGCTTTACATACGCGAAGCTCTCTCAGTTGCTGTTCGAGGACGAATGGATCCGCCCGCCCGCGCTCCGGCCGCGGGCCGAGGACGGTGCCACGCCGATTGCGGTCGCACGCGCATTGGTGCGCGGCCAGGGCAAAACCGAGGGGCTGCACGAGCGGATCGTCCTCGTGCCCGAGGCAGCGCGAGGTTTCTTCGCGAGCCCTGAGGGTCGGGCGCGGCTCGGTACGCTCGCGCGGGCGCGAATCGCGGCCTCTACAAGCCTCCGCCTTCGGATCCTCAAGCCGGCGATCTGCGCGTTCCTCCAAGGCGGTCGCGACGAGCTGCGGCTCGACGACGACCGCGCCAATTCGTTTCTGGCCGCGGTGGATCGGCGCATCGATGCGGAGTTCTTCCCGCGGCTCTTCGAGGACGTGAACGTCGACCCCGACGAGCAGTCGCGACGTTTCGATACGTGGCTCGTCGCTCTCGGGCGCGAGACGCTTCGGGCCGCGACCGACGGGTTACCGACCGCGAGCGCACGTCGCGAGCGAGCAATTGCCGCCGCCGAGAGCCGGTTCTTCGGCGCGGCGCGCAAGCACCTCCCATGCGCGTTCGAGCGCGCCGTTGCTGAAAATTCCATCGAGGAGCACGCTGAATGACCGAAGACGCATCGACCGGCCCGACCATTGAACAGCCGCCGGCGGCACCGACGCCACGCAACGCGTTCGCGTCCCTCGTCTTCCGACTCGCGCGGGAGCTGAGCGACCGCGGCGCGGGCGGTGTGCCGCGAGGCGAACTCGCTTCGCTGCGGCGTGAAGACGGCGCTCGGTCGCCGGTGTTCTACAAGCTTGCGGCGCGAATGCTCGGCGAGGTGCTCGACGGACTCGCGGGTGAGAACCTCACCGAGGCCGAGCGCCGCTGGGCTCGCGTCGTCCACCTGCTGGCCAAGACCTCCGGGCAGCACCGGCCCGGCGCGTCGAGCTTCGGCGCGATCCTTGCCGATGCAGACCTTGCGGAGCCTCGCTTCTTGCGTGCCTTGCGGGCCGAGGGTGACGCGCTCGATGCGGCGGTGCGGAACGCGCTCGCCCCCGTGGTGCAGAAGGCGCTTGGGTTCGACCCAGTCGATCTCGCCGCGCTCGTGCTCTCGGCGCCGCACAGGTCCGCTCGCTTCCACTATGAGTCGGCTGACAGCGTCCGCCGGCGGATCGCGCGCGACTTCTACCGCGCCGAGGCCAAGCAGTCCCTGACCACGAACCACGAGTGAATGCGGAGCACGCGATGCTCGTTAGACGCTGCGAATTCCAACCGTTTGGAGGAGAAACGAGTCCATGACCTTCTTGCAGATCCACACGCTCACGTCCTACCCCGCCGCGCTTCTGAACCGTGATGACGTCGGGTTCGCCAAGCGAATCCCATTCGGTGGGGCCAGCCGACTCCGCGTCTCGTCGCAGTGCCTGAAGCGCCATTGGCGGACCTTCGAAGGGGACGGAGACATCGCCTCGATCGCCCGTGACGGTGGGGAGTTCGTCCCTATGGCCGTCCGATCGAGGCGGTCGTTCGAGGAGCACGTCTTCAAGCCGCTTGTTGCGACCGGCGTCACTGTCGGACTGGCCGACGCCGTCACCGAGCGGGTGATGGCGGCCGTCCTCGGCGAGAGCGCGAAGGCGAAGAAGGAGAAGGCCGAAGGCAAGAAGGGCAAGAAGAAGGACGATGCGCCCGCGGAGCGGGAGCCGATCCAGACCGGACAAGTCACGGTTCTCGGCAAGCCCGAACTCGACTACCTGCTTTCGCTCGCGAAGGATATCGCGCGCGCCGCCGACACCGAGGCGGGGGTGGACAAGGCTGCGAAGGCGACCCTGACCGCCGAACGGCTCGAGAATCTAAAGTCGCTCCGCGCAGGGGCAGGCCTCGATGCGGCGCTCTTCGGGAGGATGGTGACGAGCGACTTCCTCGCGCGGACTGACGCCGCAGTCCACGTCGCGCACGCGTTCACGGTGCACGCCGAAGAGTCGGAGAGCGACTACTTCTCGGCGATCGATGACCTCGAGCGCCGAGACGAGTCGCTCGGGAGCGGGCACATCGGTAGCTCCGAACTGACGAGCGGGCTCTACTACGGCTACGTGGTCGTCGACGTACCGCTGCTCGTCTCGAACCTTGAGGGTGGTGACCGCCGGAACTGGAGTGGGCAGGACCGGCGGCTCGCCGCCGAGGTCGTCCGTCGCTTGGTGCAGCTCGTTCCGACGGTGAGCCCGGGCGCGAAGCTCGGCTCGACGGCACCGTACGCGTACTCGCACTTCGTGCTCGCTGAGTGGGGGACGGCCCAGCCGCGCACGCTGGCGAACGCGTTCGAGTCCCCTGTTATCGCCAGCGGTGACTTGCTTCGGGCGTCGTACGCGAGCCTTGTCGAGTACGTGCAGGAAGTCGATTCGGCGTACGGCCGGAAGACCGACCGGCGCTGCGTAGCGATCCGCGCGCCGGAGTCGCTCGGACTAATTGGCGCCGACAAGGGCACCCTCGACCAGCTCGCCGAGTTCTGTGCAGCGAAGGTGCTCGGATGAAGGTCCTACTACTCCGCTTCGACGCCCCGCTGATCTCGTTCGGCGGCACGGTCGTCGATGCGAACAACGTCACCGAGGACATGCCAGCGCGCTCAATGGTCGTGGGGCTACTGGGCAACGCGCTGGGCTACGATCATCGTGACGTGGCCGCGCTGGGCGATCTGCAGTCGCGGGTGCGGCACGGCGCGCGATGCGATCGCCCGGGGGAACTACTCGTGGACTTTCAAACGGTCGATCTGTCGCAGGACTTCCTGCAGCACGGGTGGACGACCTGGGGGCGGCGGGAGGGCCGGGACGGAGGGAGCGCAGCGTCTGGGACGCATATCCGGAAACGGCACTACCTCGCGGACGCGGTCTATACGGTGGCGGTGACCCTCGAGCCGTCCGAGGAAGAGCCGACGCTCGAGGATCTTCTCGCCGCCCTCGAAGCACCGGCGCGACCGCTCTTCCTCGGACGCAAAGCCTGTCTGCCCAGTCATACGATCGCCGGCGGGATCGTGAACGCGGACTCGCTGTTTGACGCACTCGTCCGAGCCCCGCTCCGCGCACGGCGGAGACGGGCCGGCAGGCGGGCGCGGTGTCTCGTCAGCGTGCCGTGGGGGACCCCGCTTCCCACTGGAGTCGAGGCGCGCGAACGGGCCGTTACGGAGGAGCGGGATTGGCCCAATCAGGTCCACGTCGGTCGATCACGGGTCCTCGAGCTCGTCGCGGAGTGCGGTCGCGACGGGAGCGATGCGACGTGATGGAACTCCATCTCGTGAAGCTGACGCTTGGCAGTCGTGAACTCCTCGCGTTCGGGCGCACCCAGAATCTGCTCCACCGGGAACTCGATCAGGGCTACCTCGTTCACGCTGCGCTCCGCGCGATCTTCGGCTCGAAGACGCCCATGCCATTCGTCGTCGAGGCCGCCCTCGAACCGGCTCGGGTGGACCCGGCATCAGGCGCATCGCAGGTGGTGTTGGCGTACGCAGCAACGCCCATCGCGGCCCTCGACGCGATCGCGGACCCGGTTCACCGCGGGATTGTCGACTGGCGGCGGTCGGCGTCGCGCCCGGTGCCGATGCTCGACCCTGGGCGGGTTGTCGGGTTCGTGTCCCGTGTCATGCCGACGGTGCGTTCTCGTGCGGCGCGCCCCGGCCATGACGGGAGCGGCCGAGGTCATGGCCGTGAAGTCGATGCGTTCATTGCAGCGTGTGCGGCGGCGGGCGACGGCGTGCCGGTCGATAGGGACGCAGTGTACGGCGAGTGGCTAGAACGTGCGGTGGCGCGCGCGGGTGAGGCCGGGGTGCGGGTCGAGAGCGTGGCA
>CAIKNO010000159.1 GCA_903828805.1 uncultured Sandaracinus sp.
CGACATCGACGAGTACATCGATGCGCTCAAGGACGCCGCCGGCCGCTTTCCGTACACCGTGGGCTGGATCGACTGCCTGACGCGCGGCGCGAACATGGGCCGCGGGATCCTGATGGCGGGTGACTGGGCCGACACGGGGCGCGCGCCGGCGCGCTACCCCCGTCCTCTGCCGCGGGTGACGATGCCGCTGGAGCTCCCGAGCGCGGCCGTGGACCGATGGTCGGTGCGGGCGTTCAACGCCGGCTTCTACTGGAAGCACCTGGCCCGGAAGCACGAGGGCATCGTGCACTGGGAGTCGTTCTTCTACCCGCTCGACGCGGTGCGGAGCTGGAACCGGATCTACGGGCGTCGCGGGTTCACGCAGTGGCAGGGCGTGGTGCCCGAGAGCGCCGGACGAGGTGCGGCCCGGCGGATCCTCGAGATCCTCACGTCGCGCGGCGGCGCGTCGTTCCTCTGCGTCATCAAGGACTGCGGCCCCGAGGGCAAGGGGCTGCTCTCGTTTCCCATGCAGGGGATCTCGATCGCGCTCGACATCCCCGTGCGCGACGACACCCAATCGCTGATCGACGCGCTCAACGAGCAGGTCCTGCGCGAGGGCGGCCGGATCTACCTGACCAAGGATCAGTTCACCCGGCCCGAGCACTTCCGTGCGATGGAGCACCGGCTCCCGGAGTTCCAGCGGGTGCGCGCCGCGTGGGATCCCGAGGGACGGATCCGCAGCGCGCAATCAGTACGGCTCTTCGGCGACAAGCCGTGATCGGAGGAGGGACGATGGCGAAGGGCGAGGGGGCGCGGGCTCCGAAGAAGGTCGCGTTCCTCGGCGCATCGGGCGGCATGGGACGGGCCCTCGCGCGTCGAATGGCATCCCGCGGGGACCGCGTGTTCGTGCTCGGCCTGGACGGTGAGGAGCTCGAACGCACGGCCGCCGACCTCTCGATCCGGGGTGAGTCGGCGGGCGCCGGATGGGCCGTGTGCGACCTGCAGGACCCGGGCGGGTTCGCCGCCGCCCTCGATGCGGCGGAGCGCGCGCTCGGCGGCCTCGACATCGTCGTCGTGACCGCCGCGATGTTCGCGACCCAGGAGCAGCTCGAGCAGGACCCGGCCCTCCTCGCCCGCCTGCTGACGGTGGACTTCACGCACACGATCCTGTTCTGCGAGGAGGCGCGAAAGCGGCTGCTCGCCCGCGGCGGCGGCACGCTGTGCGTGTTCTCGAGCGTGGCGGGAGAGCGTGGCCGCAAGCCCGTGGGCCTCTACGGGGCCGCCAAGGCCGGCCTCACCCGGTACCTCGAAGCCCTCGATCACCGGCACCACGGCGAAGGTCTCCACGTCGTCACCGTCAAGCCTGGCTTCGTGAAGACGGGCATGACGGCGGGTCTCAAGCCGCCGCCGTTCGCCGGTGACCCCGACGAGGTCGCCGCCCAGGTGATCCGTGCCATCGACCGCGGGACGCCCGAGGTCTATGCGCCCTTCGCGTGGGGTCCGATCATGGGGGTGATCCGGGGCCTTCCTCGCTTCGTGATGCGGCGCGTCGGCTTCTGACCCGGGGCACCGTCCCCGTCCCCCCTTGAGGGTGCACCCCGGGGGCTCCAGAGTCGCGGACCGCGATGTCGCCCTCCCCGTCCACGTTCCGCGCGCGCGCCGCGCTGATCGCGCTGCTCCTCGGTTCGTTCGCGGCGCTCCATGGGCTGGCCTTCGGGCTGCTCGGACAGGCCCCGGGCTGGGATCTCTCCGTCGCGCTCGCGTTCATCGCGCACGACGTCGGCGTGAACCTCTTGCTGATCGGAGCCGTCGCCCGTGCTCGGCGCCGGCTCGACGCGCGGCCTCCGACGAGCGCTGCGAACGCGTCGGACCCGGCCCGCGTCAGCGTGCTGGTCGCCGCGTGGAACGAGGCCGCAGGAATCGAGGCCACGCTGCGCTCCGTGCTCGCCCAGGAGGGCGTGGTGCTCGAGGTGATCGTGGCCGACGACGGCTCGAGCGACGACACGGCCGCCGTCGTCCAGCATGCCTTCGGACTCACGTGGACCGGCACCCGCGCGGTCGGCGGTCCCCTCACGGTCTTGCGCCTTCCACACGCGGGCAAGGGCGCGGCCCTCGAGGCGGCGCGACGTGTCGCTGTGCATCCGATCCTCGTGACGGTGGACGCCGACACGGCGCTCTCTCCCGGCGCGCTCGCCGAGATCGCCGCACCGTTCGACGACCCCGCCGTGGAGGCCGCCGCCGGTGCCGTGGTCGTTCGGGGCGCGGACTCGTGGCTGACCCGGTTCCAGTTCACCGAGTACCTGAAGAACACCTTCGCGAGGGTCGGCTGGAGCGAGCTCGGCGGGCTCGACCAGGTCCCGGGCGCGTTCGCCGCGCTGCGGGCCTCGGCGCTCGAACGCGCAGGGGGCTTTCCGGTCGACTCGCTCACCGAGGACTACGAGGTCTCGTTCCGCCTCTGGGCCCAGGCGCAGCGCGATGGGCGGCTCATCTCGATCGTCACCGAGCCGCGCGCGCGCGCGTACACCGATCCGCCCTCGACGCTCGCCGGGCTCTTCCGCCAGCGCACGCGCTGGTTTGC
>CAIKNO010000160.1 GCA_903828805.1 uncultured Sandaracinus sp.
GGTCCGCGCATCCACCGCGAAACGGTCGATCAGGTAGAACTGCAGGAAGCTCGAGATGCTGGTCGTGTAGAAGCTCTTGGAGAAGCTGAGGGCCACCAGGATGCCGATGGAGGTCCAGATGGCGCGCCGGGACAGGCCAAGGTCCCGGGCCGGACGCCCGGGCGCCTGGCTCGCTCCATCTGGCGCTGCGCATACCAGGTCCCGATACGGAACAGGATGCAACCCGCCAGCAGGGCGCAGACGCCGAACCAGCCGATGGCTTCTTGCCCATAGGGCAGGATGATGAAAGCCGCCATCAGCGGGCCTATGGCCGAGCCCAGATTGCCGCCCACCTGAAAAATTGATTGGGCGAGGCCATAGCGCCCCCCGGACGCCATGCGGGCGATGCGCGAGGATTCCGGATGGAAGATCGCCGAGCCCGTTCCGATCAACCCCACCGCCACCAGCAGCAGGGCGTAGCTGGGCGCCCAGGCGGCCATCAGCAGGCCCGAAAGGGTGAACCCTGCATCGACTCCCCGTTGCCGACGGCGCTTTGCCAACCGCCTGCGCCCGTGTCGTTCGTCATCGTGACGCCGGTGAAGTCCTCCTCCGCCTCGAGGGCCGGCGCAGGAGGCTCCTCCGTCGGAGGTGGCACCTCCGCGGGCGGTGGGTCGGAGGGCTGCGGCTCGCGCGGCTCCGGACGCACGACGGGCGCAGGCTCGTCCGGCTCGACCGGTGGCTCGGGCTCCGTCGGCAGTTCCGGCTCCGGGGGCGGCGGGGGAGGCTCGTCGACGGCCACGATCTCGACCGTGGGCGTGTCGAGCGAGGCGAGCGCCTCACCCACCGACGGTAGGGACCCGAGCAAACGCCACGCCGTCAGATGGAGCAAGGCGCTCACGCACAGGAGCGCGGCCAGCATCCGCTGCGTGATGCGCTCGTCCATCGCCGTTACCGTTGCAGGTCCTCGGGGCGGACGTTGATCGCGAACCGGGTCACGCTCTCGGCCCGAAGCACGTCGATGATCTGGATGAACCGCGAATGCGGGACGCGACCGTCCGCCGCGATCGTCGCGCGCGCGTCGGCTCGATTCGAAAGGCTCTGGACGTAACGCCGCACGGCATCCCGCAACGCGTCGTCCGCGACCGGCTGCGCATCGACGTAGAGCTGGGACCGCTCGTCGATCGAGACGGTCAGGGTCCGCGCGGGCTGGTCGGGCTGCCCCGTGCTCGCCGACGGCAACTCCATCGGGATGGCGCGGGAGACGATGTAGCTCGCGGTGACCATCAGGATGATCAGCAGCACGAGCACCACGTCGACGAGCGGCGTGACGTTGATCGCCGTGATCAGATCATCGTCGTTGTTCTGCGAACCGCCGGCCATCGGTCACTCCGCCGCCGCGTCGGCGTGGCGTCGCTTGCTCTGGAGGAACGCAAGGACGTCCTTGCCGAGCGCGTCCGCGCGCGTGATCCGCGCCTTGATGACGCGCTGGAAGAAGTTGTATGCGGCGACGGCCGGGAGCGCGACGAGCAGCCCGATCGCCGTGGCCACCAAGGCCTCGCCGACCTCGGCCATGAGGCCCGCGCTGACCTGCCCCTGGCTCTCGTTGAGGGCATGGAACGCTCGGATGATGCCGATGACGGTCCCGAGCAGGCCGACGAAGGGCGCGTTGTTGCCGACCGTCCCGAGGAACGCGAGGTTGCGCTCCATCCCGAGCTTCGCGAGCGAGGCCTGACCGTCCATTCGCTGGGAGGCGGAGTCTGCCCCGTCGTCCGCCGCTTCGAGGCCGGCGAGGACCACCTGCGCCTCGACGCTCGGCGAGAGGCGCAGACGCGCGCACGCGCCCTCGACGTCGTTGCCCCGCAACTTGGCGAGCAAGTCGGCCTTCAGCTTCGCCACGTCGTCACGCGACGCGAACAGGAAGTAGGCACGCTCGAGGGCGATGGCGACGCCGACGATGGAGAGCGCCACGAGCACCCACATGATCCATGTGGCGCCGAGCATGGCGAAGGCGGTGAGACGTTCCTGGATGTCCATACGATCGAGCCGTCCTTCGATGAGGGGCGGCGGAAACCTACGGGACGAAGGTTGCGTGAGCAACCGGTTCGAGGGCCTCTAGGTGCAACGCGGTTGCGCCGGCAAGCCCCCATCCCGCAGGCCGCAGGCGCCCGCCGGCTCGCCCGTCACCGACCGCGCGCGCGTGCTGCGTCAGCCCTTGACGCCGCCTGCGGTCAAGCCCGACACGAGCTGTCGCTGCAAGGCATAGAACAGCAGCATCACGGGCACCGAGACCACGATCGCGCCGGCCGCAAAATGCCCGAAGTTCGAGTCGTGCTCGCTCGCGTAGCGGTTGAGCAAGATCGGGAGCGTGTAGAGATCCTCCGACGTGAGGAACGTCGCCGCGAGGATGAACTCGTTCCACGCGGACATGAACGCGAAGAGCGCCGTGATCGCGAGGGCGGGCCGCACGGCGGGCAACACGACGCGCACGAACGCGACGAACCGCGTCGCGCCGTCCACCATCGCCGCCTCCTCCAACTCGCGCGGAATGGCGTCGAACGCGCCTCGCAGCTGGAAGATCGCGAAGGGAACGGCGCTCGTCGCGTACACGAGAACCAATCCGGTGCGTGTGTCGAGCAAGCCCGCCCCGTCGAGCAGCAGGTAGAGCGGAATCGAAGCGGCGACGCCGGGAAACATCTGCGTCGCGAGCAGCGTTCGGGTCGCGCCCTCGGCCCCCACGAAACGGAACCTCGAGAGCGCGTAGGCCGCGGGCGTGGCGATGCCGATGGCCGTGAGGGCCGTCGCCGCGCTGACGACCACCGAGTTCAGCAGTTGCAGCCCGAACAGCCACACGCCCTCGTCGGTCACGCGGCCGATCACCGCGGTGAAGTGATCCAGCGACGGAGTGGCGGGCCAGGGGATGATCCTCCCCTCGGTGGCCCCTCCCCCGCTGAGCGCCTGGGTCGTGACCCACATCACGGGGTACAGCGCGAAGAGCACCGCGACCCAGAGGACCAGATGCACCGCCGCCTCCTGCAGACGCGACCGGCTCATGCGCTTCCTGCCTTGGGGCCCGGACCGCCCACCGGCTGCCCGATCCTGGCCAGCCCCCGATTCGCCACCATCAGCATCAGGAAGATGATCACCGCGTAGGCCGCGGCGTACCCCACCTGCTGTCCCCGGGTGAACGCCCATCGGTACGCCTCGCTCACGAGGATCTCGGTGGACCCGTCAGGCTCGCCTGCGCTCACGAGGTACACGACGTTGAACATGTTGAAGGTCCACACGGCGCCCATGGCCACCGCAGGCGCGAGCGAGGGGCGGAGAAGCGGCAGCGTGATGTGTCGGAACTGCTGAGCCGGGGAGGCTCCGTCGACCTCTGCGGCCTCGTACAGGTCGCGTGGGATCGACGTGAGCGCCCCGAGCGTGACGACCATCATGAACGGAAAACCCAGCCAGACGTTGGTCGCCACGTTGGCGGCGAACGCGGTCGTCCACCGCGCGAACCAGCTGATGGGCTCCCCACCGAACAGGACGAGCACCGCGTTCACGGCCCCGAATTGTCGATGGAACATGCCCCGCCACGCGAGCGCCGTGACGTAGCTCGGGACGGCCCACGGAAGCACCAGCAGCACCCGGTAGAGCCCCCTCATTCGGAGCGTCGGCCGGTGAAGCAGCAACGCGAGCGACACGCCGAGGGCGACGTGCAGGGTGATGTTCGCGGCCGTCCAGGCCAGGGTCACGGCGAGCACCGTCCACACCGACCCGTGGCCGAGCAGATCGCCCCCCCGGGCCGTGAGGATCTCGATGTAGTTCGCGAGACCGACGTAGTGCAGGTCCCGCCCGTGCCCCGCGAAGAACGACGTGCCTGCGCCCACCACGAGCGGAGCGATGACGAGGACGCCAACGGCGAGCGCGGCATGCGCCACCCAGCGGTACGCGGGCATCGAGGCCCTCACGTCGCGCCGGAAGCTCGGATCCCGGGCCCGCTGCACCATCGACACGCACCCGAGCATCAGCAGCATGCCGAGCGCGAGGAGGCCGAACACGGGGGAGCGGGCGGCGGGCGGCTCCCGCGTCTCGTCCTCGAAGCGGTGCTGCCCCTCGGTCAGCGCGGCGGGGATCGGCGCATCACCGCGCAGGAGCTTGCGAAGCGCCCGCTCTGCCGGGGTGAACACCGCGTGCATCGAACGGTGGCTCGACATCACCCGACCCGCCGCGGCCGCCTCCCGGAAGGCACGAAGTCGGACATCGGATGCAAGCCGAGGGTCGAGCCACGCGCCCCGGGACGCCACGACGTGCCGCCCTTCGACGGCCCGCAGGACGGAGCCCTCCCGACCGGCGAGGAACGCGGCGACCCGACGGGACGCTGAGACCGAACGGGCGTGGGCGGCGATCATCGCCGCCTCGACCGTGGCGTACGCCTCCATGGCGTGTCCGTCGGCGCCACGGACGACGGGCAGAGGCCGGACCGAGTAATTCAGGTCCGCCGGGAGGTCGTTCGCGAGCCACGGACCGCTGACGGCCGCGACCGCATGCCCACCTCGGAAGAGGTCGCGCACGAGCTCGTACCCCGTTTCCTCGGGAATCGTCCGGGTCTGCAGCAGCCGGAGGAGGTGCTCGCAGGCACGCTCGGCCTCGCGGCCCACGAAGCGGTACGTCCCCTCCAGGCTGAGCATCTCGCCGCCGTACGCGTGCAGGAGCGCCGCGAACTGGTAGGCATCGTCTGCGTCCCACGCGAGCGGAAACACGTCGGAAGGCAGCGTCGAGCGGAGGCCCTCGAGATCTTCGAGCGCCCGCAACGGCCGCCCGGCCGCGAGGTCCTCGTTCACGAAGAGCGCGCCGGCCTTCACCGAGACCGGGACTCCATAGAGCGTCCCGTCGAGCGTGAGGGCCGCGAGGTGCGCGGGCTCGAGGTCGTCGGTCGCCTCGGCGCTCAGCGCGCCAAACGGCTGGATGAGCCCCGCATCGAGGTACGCGCGGGCCCTGTTGTGCGCATCGATGAAGACGTCGGGGCCGCGGTGCACCGGGATCGCGGCCTCGAGTTTGCTCGCGTACGCCCCCCAAGGGATCGCCACCAGCCGCACATCGACGTCGGGGTTGGCCTGCTCGAAGGCGGCGGTCGCCGCGCTCAATCCGCGCTCTTCCGACTCGCCGTACGAGTGCCACACGACCACCGGGGTGCGGGCGTCCTGGCCGTGCACCGACGGAGTCGCGGCGAGCCATGCCGCGCCGCACAGGGCGACCGCAGCCGAGAGCACCGCCGCGGTGCCCGGGCCTGCAACACGCCACCCCGAGGGGACGCTGGAAGCGGCGCGGTGGGGGCGGACGCGCCTCATCGCAGCGTGCGCCCAGTCTGCCGATCGAAGAGGTGCACGCTGCCGGCTGCGACGTCGAGTCCGAGCTCGTCGCCCACCGTGATCCCTCGGGCCGCGTCGCCCTCGAGCCGCGCGACGAAGGGCGCGTCCCCGACGTGCCCGTGGGCATAGGCCTCGAAGCCCATGGCTTCGAGCACTTCGACGCGCAGCCGGACATCGGCGCGGGCACCTTTCGCAGGCACCACGTCGTGCGCACGAATTCCGACCAGCACCGGCCCCGGCACGTCCCCACCGACCGCGGGCTGGGGCACGACCACGTCGAGTCCGGGCGCCCGAAGGCGACCCGAACCGAGGTCGGCCTCGAGGAAGTTCATGGCCGGCGAGCCGAGGAAGGCGGCGACGAAACGCGAGACCGGCCGCGCATAGACCTCGAGAGGAGGACCTACCTGTTCGACCTGCCCGGCGCGGAGCACCACCAGCCGCGAGGCGAGCGTCATCGCTTCGACCTGGTCGTGCGTGACGTACAGCATCGTCGCGCCGAGACGCTGGTGCAGGCGCTTGATCTCGACCCGCACGTCGGCGCGCAACGCGGCGTCGAGGTTCGAGAGCGGCTCGTCGAACAGGAAGAGCGACGGCCTTCGCACGATCGCTCGGCCCATCGCCACCCGCTGCCGCTGACCGCCCGACATGTCTCGCGGGAATCGGTCGAGCAGCGGACCGAGCCCCAGCATCTGCGCCACCTCGTCGGTCCGCTCCGTGATCGTGGCCGCGCTCGTGCCCCGCAGCTTCAAGCCGAAGGCCAGGTTCTCCCGCACGGTCAGGTGCGGATAGAGCGCGTAGCTCTGGAACACCATCGCGAGGTCCCGATCGCGGGGCGGCAATCGCGTGACGTCCCGCGCTCCGATCCGCACGACGCCGCCATCCGGAGACTCGAGCCCGGCCACGGTGCGAAGCAACGTGCTCTTGCCGCAGCCGCTCGGCCCGACGAGCACGACGAGTTCGCCTGTCGCGACCTCGAGATCCACGCCTCGAAGGATGGGCTGTCCCCCGAGAGACTTCTGGATACCCTGCAAGCTCAGCGATGCCACGGCCCCGGAGGATGCAGATTCCGCGGCGAGGTTTCCAGCACCTTGCCTTCCCCGGATCAGTCGCTCCTCGGATCGAAGCGAACCGGCAGCGCGTACGACAACAACTGTCGGACCCCGCCGCGGAGCACGATCCGGGTCTCGCGTCCGTCGGGCGGCGGCGCGAGCGCCGAGGTTCCGCGGGGTTCGAGCGACAGATGCTCTGCGAGGCGGATCTTCACTTCGTCCGGTCGATCCGTCCACGCCTCGACTCCGGGAGGGTCCCTCCTCTCGAGGTGCGCGGTGCAGTTGTAGCCGACGAGAACCCCCCTGCCGGACGCCTCGAAGCGCAGATGACAGAGCGCCGTGTTGCCCGCACCGACGAGCGGACGTCCGCGTCGCAGCCCCAGCAGGTGCATCACGATGGCGCGGATGACGCCTCCGTGCGTCACGATCAGCGCGCGGCCATTCTCCGGCGTGCGCGCCCGAACCGAGGCGAGCGCCTCGAGCACCCGCGCCTCGAAGCGCGGGAGCGACTCCCCCCCGCCGAGCGCGAGGTCCGTCCCCTCCGCGAGCGCCCGCACTTCGTCGGGCCATCGCTCCGAGACCTCGGTGTGAAGCAGACCGCTCCATCGACCGAGGTCGATCTCGCGCCACGCCGGGTCTTCGGCGAAGCCCCCTCCGATCGCGGCGGAGGTCTGCCGCGCACGCGCCAGGTCCGAGGTGATCCGGAGGTCGAAGGCCACACCGTCCAGCCGCGCGCCGAGGGCGTCGGCCTGCGCCAGACCACGCATCGAGAGGGGCACATCGGCCTGGCCCTGCCACCTGTCTTCGGCGTTCCAGGTCGACTCGGCGTGACGGGCCAGGAATACGTCCACCGGAGAACGATGGCGGCGGCGGGGACTCCGGTCGAGCCTCGACGCGCCGAGGTCGCCTGTCCGGGAGGTCGACACCCATCAGACCCGTGTTATTTCACGGGACGATCCGTGCCTTATCACGGCCCGCGTCCGCGCCGTGTGATTTGCTGGGTGGGCTCCCGCCACCGACCGTGGGGCACGGGTGGCACCCATGTTGCTAAGGGGCCGCCGCATGACCCTTCGTGGCACCCGCCTCGGCGCGATCGTCGGCACGCTGCTCGCCGTGGTCGCGACCGCCTGCTCGGGCGGAGGACCCTCGGGTCCCCCGCCGGTCGAACTGCTGCACGTGTCGTACGACGCGACGCGCGAGCTCTTCGAGGAGGTCAACCCCCGCTTTGCAGCCCAGTGGGCCCGCGACCACGGCGGGCAATCGGTGCAGGTCCGGATGTCGCACGGCGGCTCGGGCCGCCAGGCCCGCTCGGTCGTCGATGGCCTCGAGGCCGACGTGGTGAGCCTCGGGCTCGCCTTCGATGTCGATGCCTTGGCCCGCCAGCGACAGCTCCTCCCCGCGTCGTGGGCGGAACGCCTGCCGAACGCGAGCGCGCCCTGGACCTCGACGATCGTGTTCGTGGTCCGCCGCGGAAACCCCAAGGGGTTGCGTGATTGGCCCGACCTCGTCCGCGGGGACGTGCAGGTGATCACGGCCAATCCGAAGACCTCGGGCGGGGCCCGCTGGGCCTACCTGGCCGCCTACGGCTTCGCCACGCGTCACGGCCACGCGGGGCGTCGTGGCGACGAGGCCGGCACCGAGTTCGTCCGCGCCCTCTTCCAGCGGGTTCCGGTGCTGGACTCCGGCGCCCGCGGCAGCTCGACGACGTTCACGCGCAACCGGCTCGGCGACGTGCTCCTGACGTGGGAAAACGAGGCACGCCTTCTGCTCGCGGCGAACCCTGACGATGGGCTGGAGATCGTGATGCCGAGCGAGAGCATCCTCGCGGAGCCGCCCGTCAGCGTCGTGGACCACAGCGTGGAACGCCACCAGACGCGCCAGGCGGCCGAGGCCTACGCGCGGTTCCTGTGGACGCCGGAGGTCCAGGAGATCGCCGCGCGACGCTTCTTTCGTCCTCGCGACCCGGAGGTCCTGGCCCGCCACGCGGCGGACTTTCCGGTGCTGACGCTGTTCACCCTGGCCGAGACCTTCGGGTCCTGGGACGACGTTCACCGCACCCATTTCGCCGACGGTGCGCTCTTCGACCGCCTTCAACGCCAACGGGAAGCGGAGTGAGCGCTCAGGTGGCCAGGCTCGCTTCCGCGCCGCGCCCTCCGCGCTCCATCCCCGGCTTCGGGACCTCGATGGCGGTCACGTCGGTGGTGTTGCTGACGCTCGTGGCCGTGCCCCTGAGCGCCCTGGTGCTCACCGTGCTGCGGGCCTCGTCCGACGCCATCGTGCGCGCCGCGACCGACCCGAGGACGCTGGCGGCGTGCGCGCTGTCGTTCGGTGCGTCGGCCGCAGCGGCCTTCCTCTGCGCCCCCCTCGGACTCGCGGTGGCATGGTCGCTCGCGCGCTGGGACTTCCCGGGCCGCCGGGTCCTCGACGCGCTCATCGATATCCCGTTCGCCCTGCCGACCTCCGTGTCCGGCATCGCGCTGACGGCCTTGTGCGCACCGACGGGATGGGTCGGCGCGTGCTTCGTGCCCCTCGGGATCGATCTCGCGTTCACCCGCGTCGGGATCGTGATCGCCCTTCTGTTCACTGGGTTGCCCTTCGTCGTGCGCACGGTGCAGCCGGTCATCGAGGATCTGCCGCGCGACGTCGAGGAGGCTGCGGCCTCGCTCGGCGCGTCGCCCGCGCAGGCGTTCCGGCGCGTGCTGCTGCCCTCCGTGCTGCCGGCGCTGATGACCGGGACGACCCTCGCGTTCGCACGTTCGCTCGGCGAATACGGATCGGTCGTGTTCATCGCCGGCAACATGCCGATGCGCACCGAGGTAGCGCCGCTCCGGGTCCTGGCCCACCTCGAGAACTACGACTACGTCAGCGCCGCCGTGGTGGCCGTCGAGATGCTCGTCGCGTCGGCCGGGCTGCTGCTCGCCGTGAACCTCGTCCAGAGGAGGCTCGTCCACCGTGGCACATCGAACGCGTGAAAGGCCCCGAGGTCCCGTCGCATGGGCGGTCCTCGGCGTCTCGGTCGTCACGGTCGCCGCACTCTTGCTGTTGCCGCTTGTCGTGGTGTTCGTCGAAGCGTTTCGGGAGGGTCCTGCGCGGTGGGTCTCCGCGGTCTCGAGCCCGGACACCGTCTCGGCGCTGAAGTTGACCGGGCTCGTGCTCGCCCTCGTCGTGCCTTTCCACCTGGTCTTCGGCGTCGCCGCCGCGTGGCTGCTCACGCGCTACGACTTCCCCGGGAAGGGGATCGTGCTGACGCTCGTCGATCTGCCCTTCGCAGTGTCCCCCGTGGTGTCGGGACTGCTCTTCGTGCTGCTCTTCGGCGCGCGTGGATTCTTCGGACCGTGGCTCATCGACCACGGGATTCGCATCGTGTACGCCGTGCCCGGGATCGTCCTGGCCACGCTCTTCGTCACCCTGCCCTTCGTGACGCGCGAGCTCGTTCCCCTGCTCGACGCCCAAGGCCGCGAGGAGGAAGAGGCCGCGGCCTCGCTCGGTGCCGGGGCGATGCACATCCTGTTTCGGGTGACGCTGCCTCGCATCAAGTGGGGTGTGCTCTACGGCGGCGTCCTGTGCGCGGCGCGGGCAGCGGGGGAGTTCGGCGCCGTCAGCGTGGTCAGCGGCCAGCTGCGCGGTGAGACGGTGACGCTGCCGCTGCACGTCGAGGTTCGCTACGACGAGTACGCGTTCGTCGATGCGTTCGCGGTCGCGACCTTGCTGGCGTTCTCGGGACTCGCCACCCTCGGGTTCAAGGCGTGGCTCGAGGAGCGCGCACGGCGGGCGATGCGCACGACGGGAGAGTCAGGATGAGCATCGAGGCCGTCGGCGTGAGCAAGAGCTACGGAGCGCACCCGGTCCTGCGGGACGTGAGCCTCAAGGTGGACGATGGCGGGCTCGTCGCGCTGCTCGGCCCTTCGGGGTCGGGCAAGACGTCCCTGCTGAGGGTGCTCGCGGGCCTCGAGGCGCCCGATGCGGGCCGCGTGGTGTTCGGCGGGCGCGACGTCTCGCGCCACGGCGTGGCGGACCGGGGCGTGGGCTTCGTGTTCCAGCACTACGCCCTGTTCCGCGAGATGACCGTCTTCGAGAACGTCGCGTTCGGCCTGCGCGTGAAACCCCGCGCGGTGCGGCCCTCGGAGGAGCGACTTCGTCGAAAAGTCCACGAACTCCTCGGCCTCGTCCAGCTCGAAAGCATGGCGAACCGCTACCCGTCTCAGCTGTCGGGCGGGCAGCGCCAGCGCGTGGCGCTCGCGCGCGCGCTCGCCGTCGAGCCCGCGGTGCTCCTGCTCGACGAGCCGTTCGGCGCGCTCGACACGAAGGTCCGTCGACAGCTGCGCAGCTGGCTTCGGACGCTGCACGACGAACTCCACGTGACGACGCTCATCGTCACGCACGATCAAGAAGAGGCGCTCGAGCTCGCGGACCGGGTCATCCTGATGAACGACGGCCGCATCGAGCAGCAGGGCTCCCCGACCGAGCTCTACGAGGCGCCTGCCACGGCCTTCGTCGCGGAGTTCCTGGGCGACGTCAACGTCATCGAGGGCACGGTCGAGGGCGATGGCGCCCTGGCCGTCGGGCGATGGCGCGTCCCGCTGCTCGACGCCGCCCCGGGCAGCCGCGTGCGGGTCGCCCTGCGCACCGCCGACCTCGAGCTCCTCGTGGCCGAGGACGACGACGCCTGCGCGACCATCTCGCGCGTCGCCGACCTGGGCGAGAAGATCCAGTTCGAGGCCACCGTGGACGGCGGCCCCACCGTGCGGGTGCATCTCGCGCGGCGGGCGTTGCTGACGCTGGAGCGCGGCGCGCGCGTGACCATCGAAGCCCGCGTCCAGCGGGTGTACCCTGCCTGAGGCGCTCCAATAAAATCGTCTCCTGCGGCTCAAGATCACTCCCCCATCGTCCGAAGGCCCCGCCGATGTCCCGGATCTCAGCCTCCGCCGCCGCCGTCACCGGGATGCTCGCCGCGCAGCGCCGCCTGGAAGTCAGCGCCGGCAACGTGGCCAATGTCTCGACGCCGGGCTTCGTTCCGTCGAGGGTGATCTCGAGTGAACAACGAGAAGGCGGCGTCCAGACCCGCGTCGAGCGGGGAATGTCCGAGGACACCGGGCGCGCCAGCGGGAGCGCGGACTCGGCCACGGACGCCGCGCTCGACGAGCTCGCCGTGTCCGGCACCGATCTGGGGACCGAGTTCGTCTCGCAGATCACGTCGCAGCGGGCGTTCGAGGCGAACCTCGCGGTGATCCGGACCGAGGCCGAGATGCTCGGATCGCTCGTGCGACGCAACGGCTGAGCCCCGCGCGCTGTCGACACCGGGCGCTCGGCGAACATGGAGCGTCAATCCGCTCGAACCGCCGGGCCGAGCGCCTTTCTTGCGTCGCCCCGTGCCTTCGTGATCCAAAGGCCGAATGGGCCACCGCGGGTTTCTCGGACTGGGCTGGACGGGCATGCGTTCCGGAGGCGGGAGCGCCCGGTCGCTGCGGCTGGGGGACGGTGAACATCACGTCGTGTCGGCGTTCTGGCCGAGGGGCACGGCGACGCCCGTCCACGAGCACGATGGCGACGCGTGGGTGCACGTGCTCTCCGGCGAAGTCATCGAAGAGCGGTGGACGCGGCAGGAGGATGGCGGGTGGGTCTACGCGTCGCTCCGCCTCCGGGCCGGCG
Organism: uncultured Sandaracinus sp.; assembly: GCA_903828805.1. Taxonomy (GTDB): domain Bacteria; phylum Myxococcota_A; class Polyangia; order Polyangiales; family Sandaracinaceae; genus Sandaracinus. Next base: position 12,035 of record CAIKNO010000160.1, read on the forward strand.
ACCAGAGTTCATTGCCCCCGGGCGCCGTTCATCGGCTCGCCGCGCGCCGTGACGCGAGCGTCATCATCGCCGCTCGCAGGCCGTGCACCGATGCGACGGCCCACCTCGATCCCGAACTCCACGCGGTGATCCGGCTCAGTCGCACCGACGTGGCGCACGCGGCCGCGGTGCAGGGGCCACCCTCGAGCACCTCCGTGGGCGTCTCGTCTCCGCTGCCCGAGAAGATCGAAGACGACGACGCCTGATCAGCGGGAAAAGGCGAGCGTGACGAGCTGCGTCGCGCCGTCCGAGGCATCCTCGCGGATGCGCACGTAGATCTGCGCATCGACGACCGCGAACTCGAGCACGCCGATCTCGGGGTCACGCGCCCGCTGCCACTCGAGCTCGCCTGGCAACGCCTGCCCCGCGGGATGCGAGAGCAGGGCCGGGTCCGGCCCCTGCCGTTCGATCCACGCCCCCGTCAGCCCCGGCGTCTCCCGCACCGGAGCGAACGCGGCCTCTTGCAGGGCCGCCTGGCTGCCGAACCGAGTCTCCCCGACCGAGAGCCCCCGAGCCCAACGGACGAGCCCCGTGATGTCTCGCGCGTGGGCGTGGACCACGGTCAGGGCGGCGGCCGCGTCCTGGGAGGCCGCCCCACGGCAGCCCGCGACCGAGAGCCACAGGCCCATCGTCACGCGTGCTAGGGTCCGCGCGATCGCCGTGGCCCTCATCGAGTTTCGAAACGTCCGCAAGGTGTTCGGTCCGAAGGTGGTGTACGAGGATCTGAACCTCGACGTCCACGCGGGCGAGTCGCTGACGATCATCGGCGGCTCGGGCATGGGCAAGAGCGTGATGCTGAAGATGCTCGTCGGCCTGCTGCGCGCCGACGGCGGTACCGTGCGCTTCGACGGCCAGGAGATCCACCAGAAGACCGAGCACGAGTTCACCCCGATCCGACGCCGGATCGGCATGCTCTTCCAGGGCGCCGCGCTCTTCGACTCGATGAGCATCCACGACAACGTCGCCTACGGGCTGCGCGAGCACTTCCAGTTCTCCGAAGGAGAGATTCGCGACCGCGTGGCCGACGCCCTCGAGTCGGTGGGCCTGCCGGGGACCGAGCGGCAATGGCCGGCGGAGCTCTCGGGCGGACAGCGCAAGCGCGCCGGGCTCGCGCGCGCGCTCGCGATCAGGCCCGAGGTGCTGCTCTACGACGAACCCACGACGGGGCTCGACCCCGTGTACACCGAGCGCATCAATCAGCTCATCACGAGCACCCGCGAACGTTACCGGGTCACGAGCATCGTCGTGACGCACGACATGGAGAGTGCGTTCCAGGTGAGCGATCGCATCGCCATGATTCACAAGGGCTTCGTGATCTGGACGGGCACCGTCGCGGAGACGCGGGCCTCCGAGGACCGCCGCGTCCGGGACTTCATCGAAGGCGTCGCGCCCGAGACCGACGACGCCGCCACCCTCCTCCGCTACGGCGGTTGACGTCGCAGGATCCGTGTCATAGGAGGGTTTCGGCGCATGAACTCCTCGCGTTCCACCGACTTCAAGGTCGGCATCTTCGTCACGATGGCGCTGCTCGTCGGCTCGGCGCTGATCTTCGCGCTCGGCAATCGAAGCGCGATGTTCGCGCCGCGCGTCTCGTACCGCGTGAGCTTCAGCGACGTGAGCGGCCTGCGCCCCGGCTCGCCGGTGCGACTCTCCGGCATCGAGGTGGGGACGGTCAGCGCGATCGAATTCGCCTCCGACGGTCGCTGTTCCGTGACCATCGGAGTGCGCCGGGATGCGGCCCACCTGGTCACGGCCCCGAGGGATGCGGCCACCGGCGCGGGCGGGACCGTCGCGTCGCTCGGAAGCAAGGGACTGCTGGGAGATGCCCTGGTGGACCTCACGCCGGGGACCGGCACGCCGCTGGCCGCCGACACGGAGATCCCCGTGCGCCAGAGCGCGGGCTTCGCGGGCGCCCTCGCCAGCGCGGGCGCGCTGCTCGACGAGGCCCAGCCGGCCGTCGAGAACGTGCGCGCGTTCACGGCGGCGCTCGCCGACGCCCAGTTCCGACAGGACCTTCACGCCATCAGCCACAACCTCGCGGAGATCACGCGCTTGGTCTCCGAAGGGGACGGCACCGTGCCGCGGCTGCTCCGCGATCCGGAGCTCGCGGAGCAGGTGGAGAACACGCTCGGCGCGGTCCAGGTCGCGACCCACGAGCTGGCCCAGACCGCCCGGAACGTCCGTGCGATCACCGCCGAGATCGAGGATGGCGAGGGCAGCGCCCACCAGATCATCTACGGGCCGGACGGGGCCCGCCTGGTGCGGAACCTCGCCGACACCGCAGGCGAGGCCGCAACGGTGATCCGAGACGTCCGCACCGGCGACGGAAATGCCCACGAGCTTCTCTACGGGGACAGCGCGGGCGACCTGATCTCGAACCTCACCGCGTTGAGCGGAGACGCGCGCGCGGTCATGGCCGACGTGCGCGCGGGCCGCGGCACGCTCGGCGGACTTCTCGTCGACCCGTCGATCTACGAGGACATCAAGAGGATCACCGGAAACCTCGAGAGGAACGACATCCTGCGGGCGCTGGTGCGTTACTCGATCCGGCAGGACGAGGCGGCCCCGCCTGCGCCGCGGCCCTCGGCCGGAGCCCCCCGCGGCGGGTCCTCGACCCCCGCGCCTTGAGCCGGCGCATCCTGTGCCCCGACGGCGGGGATGGGCGCGGCCCACCAATCACCCGTCGCGGATCGACGACTCGCTCCAAACGGCGGTCGCGCGCGGGCGTCCGCCGGTGAGAACGTCCCCGCGCCGGTCAGCGGCCCGACGACGCCGCGATCAACGCCTGCAACACCTGCCGCGCAACCTGCGCCTGGTGATCCTGCTCGAGGCCCGACATCGATCCGGGGGCCTCGTCAGGACCGGGCGCCGCCCGTGGGGCATCCCTCGGCGGCGGAGGCAACGCGTGCGCGTCCCCATCCCCCGCGAGGTGGCGCTCGAGGAGCGCTTCGCCGGACCCCTGCGCTCGGTCGCGTAGCGTCTGGAGCATCGACGGATCGAGCTGTTCGATCTCCACGTCCGGTTGGATGCCCTGCGCCTGGATCGACCGCCCCGACGGCGTGTAGTACCGCGCGATGGTGAGCTTCAACGCGCTGCCATCGGGGAGCTGGATGAGGTTCTGAACGCTGCCCTTGCCCCACGTCCGCGCGCCCACGATGGTCGCCCGGTGATGGTCCTGCAGGGCCCCCGCGACGATCTCCGCGGCGCTCGCGCTGAAGTGATCGACGAGCACGACCATCGGCCACGCCGGGCGCGTCCCGCCGCGCCGCGCGCGCGCCTCGTCGAGCAGCTGCCCATCGCGCCCACGCGTCGACACGATGACGCCCTCCGAGAGGAACTCGTCCGAGACCCGCACCGCCTCGTCCAGGAGACCGCCCGGGTTGCCGCGGAGGTCGAGCAGCAGGCCCGTGATTCCCCCGGACGCCGCGGTCTCCTCGGCGGACCGGTCGAGCGCGGCGCGCAATTCGTCGGTCGTGGTGCCCTGGAACTGACGGAGCCGCACGTACGCGATCCGGCCCGGCAAGGTGCGCGCCTCGACCGCCTCGACCCGGATGACTTCCCGCGTGAGCACGAGCTCGATCGCCGCCTCCGCTCCCTCTCGCCGCAAGCGGATCCGCACCTCGGTGCCCGGTGCGCCGCGCATGCGCCGGACGGCCTGCGAGAGCGGCATGTCCCGGGCGGTCCAACCATCGATGGTCAGGAACCGATCGCCGGGTTCAACCCCCGCCCTCTGAGCCGGGCTGCCCTGCGTCAACCCGTGGACCGTGAGCCAGCCGTCGCGGACGTCGATGGAGACCCCCACGCCGCCGAACTGTCCCTCGGTGTCGCTCGTCAGCACCCGGAACTCCTCCGGGTCGAGGAACTCGCTGTGCGGGTCGAGCGTGTCGACCATGCCCTCGATCGCCCCGTACACGAGGCGGTCCTGGTCCGGAGGTTCGACGTGAGAGGCCTCGATGTGGGCGAGGGCGCGGGCGAAGATGGCCAGGTTCGCGTACGGACTCGCCCCCGTGGGCTCTCCTTCGGCGTGGGCGAGGAGGCCGGTCGCGAGCGTGCCCGCGAGGGCCCCGGCGAGGGCCGCCAGCGGAGCCCGCCAGCGACCCCACGACCGCTGAGACCCACGCACGTGGAGCATTTCGTCCTGCATTGACCGCCTCTCGGTGACCGTGTACTACCACCCAAGTCCCACGCGCCGCGAGCCTTCCGACACGCGGACCGACGAGCGAAGGGCGAGCGACATGGCTGGAACCGACAAGCGCAAGCAGAGCCTGTATTTCCCGGAGTCCATGCTGCAGGACGTTCAGCACGAGGCGGCCCGTCTGGACCGTTCCCTCTCGTGGATCGTTCAGCGCTGCGTGAAGATCGGCTTGGCCGAGATCCGCAAGCTTCCGTCGGTCAACGACGTCGAGGACGGCGAGA
>CAIKNO010000161.1 GCA_903828805.1 uncultured Sandaracinus sp.
CCCGCAGAGCTCCCGCCAGACGCACGGGCTGCCGTCGCGTCCCTCGTGCTCGACGAAGACAGCACACGCTTTCGCCGCGAGGGCGGCGTCCCGCACCTCACGGTCGGGTGAGCCTGCGCATTCTCCCGCTATCCCCGGTGTCCATCAGCAGGGGGGAGGTTCACGTGAGAGATGGCCGTTCATGCGGGCTCCGCGCCATCTGATACGGCGCGTCCCCCGTGACCACCGCTCCCCGCATTGCTCCTGCCTCGCCAAGTCGTAATGCGGAGCTGTTCTCGCTCACGGCGTACTTCGTGGGGGCCGGGCTCGGTCTGGTCTTTCTCTCGTCGGTGCTCCCAGCCGTGGCGGTGCCCGTCGCCGCAGCGCTGTTGACCGCGGCCTATGGCCTGCGCCGTCTCGTGGCGGGACCGACACGCGGACGCGTCGCGGTGGGCGTGGTCGCGTGGATCGTGGTGGGCTCGAGCTACGTGCTCTTTGCTTACTTGGTGGTGGCCTGGGGCCGCGTGCTGGCTTGGTCCGTCCGGGGATGGGGATGGGCGCTCGTCGTCTCTTCGCTCGCCGCGCTGGCCTTCACCGCGCGACCGAGCTGGAACGGCGGGCGGGTCCCGGCGGCCCTGCCGCTCGGCATCTGGATCGCGTGCTGCCTCTTGGGCTGGAGGACCGAGGAGGCGATCCTGCGATGCGACGACTACCTCGCGCTCGGCGATCGGCCTGAGCTCGAGTTGCTGTCGCCCACCACGCGCCTCATCGCGAACTGCGTTCCGGGAGCGGAGCTGACCGTCGGGCGCTTCCCGCGCGTGATCTGGGAGTCGGGGGATGGCGAACGGCTGATCGTCACCACGCAGACCGCCAACCGCGGGCCCGTCGCGGGCGCTCGCTTCACGGGCAGCATCTGCGAGATCCGCAGCACGGGCGAGCCCGTCTGCGTCGGGGAGGGACGCGCGCAGGGACTCGCCGAATCGGACGAACTCGATCGACTGTTCTTCGCGAGTTGGGGGCACCGACCGACCGGCGGTGAGCTCATCGCCATCCCGCGCCACGGCCCGCTCGAGATCGTCGCCTCGACGCCGACCGAGGGCAGCCTCGGCGAACTCTTCCACGAGCCGCGCACGGATCGCATCTACGGCTTCACGGATGAGGGCTTCGAGGTGCTGCCCTTCGTCGCGTCCACCCTGGCAGCCGAGCCCGCGCGGGCCGCGCCTCTGCTGCCGCCGGGCGCCATCCGATACGACAGGGCGCGCGGCGAGGGCGTGATCTGCGGGGCGAGCGGTCCGCTGATCGAGCTGGGCGGGTCCGCCTACCTGTCCATCGCGGTGCGCGGCAGCCCGCTCGAGATGCGACCCCTCGGCGGTGGAGAGGTCGTCGCCCGTGCGTCGCTGACCTGGGGCTGCGACTGGGATCCGGAGACGCGACGGGTCTACGTCGCGATCCCGAACCTCGGGGTCCTTGCGACGCTCGACTACGACTCGGGCGAGGCGCTCGCCCACCACGCCATCGGCTTCGGCCTCCGCTCCGTCACGCTCGATCGCGCGCGCGCTCGGCTCTACCTCACTGACTTCTTGGGCGGCGCCGTCGTCGCCCTCGATGCCGATTCGGGCGTGGAGCTGGCGCGCTGGCCCGTAGGACGCTTTCCCCGGACGACGACCGTGTCGCACGACGGAACGCGGCTCTTCGTCGGAACGAACGTGGGCCTCGTCGCAATCGATCTCGAAGGCACGCGCGCGCGCTGAGGGGGCGACGAGGAGCTGACCGTCCGGCAGGACGATGTTGCGATCGCCACCACGCGCGAGGTCGAGTCCACACCCGTCGAGGGCGGGCTGCGCGGCGTGCGCTTCGCGACGACGGAACCTCTGCCGCCGTACCTGCTCGCCATGGCCGTCAGGCGGCCCGACGTGTTCGCGGCCGCGCCGAACGCCTCGAACGCGTCATGGTCCGCGCCGACGTCGACACGACAGAGCCCCGCGAACTGCCTCCCGAAGGGCGCGTGGAATACCATGTGCAGCCTCGGCGATCACAAGCTCGATGACGCGGCTCAATTCAGGTCAACAACGACAACTCGCGCGCAGCGGCGGGTGTGTTCCGCGTTCGCGGCGTGGGGGGGTTGCCGCTCGGTCAAGACGCGGTGAAGGGTGGAGGGGCAGCGGGCGCAACGGGCAGCGTCCTGCTTGTTGCCGTGACATAGAACTGCATGCGAATCCTGATCGCCGGTGGCGCGCCCCGGCGTGACGAACGAGGGGTCGAGTGGTGCGGCCATACTTGGTACACGGCGTGGTGTCAGTACCGTCTGACCGAACAACGGCCGGGCGATGAACACGTCCGCGTGAATGCCGATGCGCTCGAAGCTTTCGTGGCGAAGGTGGACGAGTACGACGGCGTGTTGTGCGAGTCGCCCGAGGCATTGCTACTCCTTCATGAGTGGAAACGGCGCGACCTTGCACCGAAATTCGTTCTTGCACTGGAGGTCAACGATCGGGTCTCGATCGACGCGGTGTGCACGTGGTACCGCAACACGCAGGGCATCGAGCCTTGGCCGCTCCTTCGCAGCGCGCCGCACGTCTCCTGGCTCGCGCCGAGTACCAGGCAGGCTGAAGGCCTGCTCCAGGCGGGAATCTCGCGAGCACACGTTCACCGGGTCACGTTCGGGGCCGCGAGCATCTCGATGCTCCTGCCCGATGGTGAACGCCTGCTGGAGGGATCGGTTCGTGCACGCAGTGACACGACCGAGGGGCTGCAGGGGTCCGTGCTCTTCGCGGGCAACGCCCAACGCGACTGGCGAACGATCCTCGAGGCCGCGCGTGCGCTGCCCGCGATACCGTGCTCGCTTGTGGGAGGCTCGCGTCGGAATCTGGAGAAGCACCTGCAGGCCATGCGTCGGAGTTGGCTCCCAAACCTCACGCAGGTGGACCTCGTTCCGGCAGACGAGTTCGTAGAGGCGGTCCGCGGGGCACGCGTCGTCGTCGTGTCTCTGGTTGGCGGCGAGCAAGACGCAGGGCACACCACGATCTCGCTGGCGCATCGCTTGGGGATTCCGGTCGTGTGTACGGACGTGCCGGGTGTGGCGGAGTACTGCGACCACCGGACCGCGGTGATGGTGAATCCAGGCGCGCCACAGGAGCTGGCCACCGCCATCCTGCAAGCGTGGAACGACGTGGCTCTGCGAGAGCGCCTCGTACGCGAAGGGTGTGAGGTCGAGCGAGCGCGCGACGCACAGTTTCGTCAAGCCATGATCTCCGCCGTCGAAGCGGCCGCAGGAGCGCTGACGGAGCAGGCATGACGTCCGGCGTTGAGGGCGGCTCTAAACTGAACTGCCTCCCGACGGGCAGCATCGTCCACATGTCCGCCCGCCGGGGGGAAAGTTCACTCCCCGCGGTCGACGACGCGGAGGCGTACACGATCGGCGTCGGGATGTGACCAATTCGAGGTGACGCGCGGGCAGCGGTCGCGCCGTTCGTCGTGCCTCGTGAGGTGGAGCGCGCGCGGCTCGTCGCGAGTCCGTGAAACTCAGCGGCGCGTGGGCTTCGCCTCGAGTCCCTGCAGCAGATGCGAATAGCGATGCGCCGGCGCGCTCCCCGGCCTGTCGTTCTTCGGGAACACCAACGTGGGCTCGGCCCTCGAGGACACGAGGAGCTCGCTCGGGCTGCGGCACCACGACGCGGGGTGAGTCGCGAGCTCGACGAGGTGCTCGGGATGCGCCCGCAGCCACTCGAGCGCCTGCGCCTGAGGCATCGCTCGCGCGACGAGGCGGCGCTGCTCTTCGCGTCGCGCCTCCCAGCGCGCGCGCGGCGTCGTCGGGGGCGCGATCGGCATCTCGAGCTCCTGTCCGAGGAGCAGCATCATCGCGCCCTCGAGACCGAACGAGGGATCGCCGACCATGTAGTGCTCACCAGGGCGACCTCGACGCCACGGTCCGTCGGTGCGCACGCGCTCCACGAGCGCGTCGAGCGGCCCGAGCTCGACCTCCGCCCGGCACGTCGTCCAGAACGGCGTGTCGAGGCGCCGGTTGAACCGGTAGTGCAAGCCGAGGAACCAGCGGAGGTAGTCCCAATGGCGGCCGACCTTCTCGCTCACGGAAGCCGTGTCGAACGGCGCGTCGCGCCCACCGGCGTCGCCCGCGAGCGCCCCGATCACGTACGCAAGCTCGACGATGACCATGTGGAGCGCGGTCGACTCGAGCGGCTCGACGAAGCCGTACGCGTTCCCGACGGCGAAGGTGTTTCCGCTCCAGAAGTCGCGGTGCCGACCCGAGCGGAAGCGCACCACCCAGGGCTCGCTCATGCCGGGGTTCTTGCGGCGCATCTCGTCGGCCGCCTGGTCGATCGACGCGAACCGAGAGGAGAAGACGTACCCGCGATGACTCTCGCGCTCGACCGGGATCTCCCAGCACCAGCCGTGGTCCATCGTCTCTGCGCGGGTGTACGGCGACACGTGCCCGTCGTGCGGCACGGTCGCGACGACCGCGGTGTCGCAGAGGAGCGTCGACGCATAGCTCTCGAATGGCGTACCGAGGCCCTGCCCGAGGAGCCGGGAGCGGAACCCGCTCGCGTCGACGAAGAGATCGGCCGCGACGCGCGTGCCGTCGTCGAGCCGCAGCGACTCGATGCGCGAGCCCGACGCATCCAGCGCGACCTCGTCGACGACCGCGTCGCGGTGACCGATGCCCGCGGCGTCCGCGCTCCGCGCGAGGAACGCGACGAAGGGCGCGTTGTCGAGGTGGTACGCGTGCTTGAGCATCGGAAGGAGCGACGTCACGCTGCCGTCGTCTTCGCGGATGAGCGGGCTGCGTCCCGCGACCATGAGCATGCTCGTGAGCGACTGGTCGTCGAGGCTGCGCTCGAAGGCGTAGGCCTCGTACGGGTCCGACGCTCCGAACGGGTACGTGAAGAAGTGATCGCCGGGCACGCCCCAGTCGAACCGGATGCCGAGCTTCCACGTCGGCTTCACCGAGCGATGCAGCTCGAGCACGTCGAGGCCGAGCTGCGTGTACAGGAACGGCGGCATCAGCGTCGTGGTCGCCTCCCCGACGCCGATCACCGGGATGCGACTCGACTCGATCACGGTGACGTCGAGGGACGCGAACCGCTTCTTCAACGCGAGCGCCGCGAAATATCCCGCCGTTCCGCCGCCGACGACGCAGACCGAACGGATGCCGCCGCGCGGGGTCGACTGTGCTGAGGTCACGGGCGGAGCGTAGTCCAGCGAGGTCGCCATGACACGCAGCGCCCCAGCGGGAGGCGCGCGATGCGAGGTGTGCGCGGTTCGTTCGACGCTGGGCTGGAGGCTGTCGATCGGCTCGCCGGCAGCGAACCTTTCGCTCCTTGTGAACCTCCCCCCTGCTGATGGACACCAGGGACAGCTGGAGAATGCGCAGGCTCACCCGACCGCGAGGTGCGGGACGCCGCCCTCGCGGCGAAAGCGTGTGCTGTCTTCGTCGAGCACGAGGGACGCGACGGCAGCCCGTGCGTCTGGCGGGAGCTCTGCGGGCGCGGGGATGTCGTCGTCGAGAGGAAGGTCGCCGAGGGCATGCGTGAACCGGGCCTGGTGGCGCGCCAAAGGAGGCGTTTTCGGGCCACGACCGACCCGCGACATCACGACCCCATCGCGCCCAACCTGCTCGAACGACACTTCTCCGCGAGCGCCCCGAACGAGCCCTGGGTCACCGACGTGACGGCCCTTTGGACCCACGCCGGACGGCTCCTCGTGGCCGCCATCCTGGACCTGTACCGCCAGCGCGTCGTCGGCTGGGCGGCCAGCGCGAACCACGATCGCGCCCTCGCTCTCGACGCCCTCCGGGCTGCCCTCGTGGTCCGACGGTCATCACCCGGATGGGTTCATCACGAAGGCCGCGGGAGCCCCTACGCAAGCGCCGACGACCGCCATGCCCTCGAGCGGGCCTTTTCGAATTGAAGACCCAACTCGGCGCGATGGCGGCATCGTCCACCTGCCGCCCGCCGGGGGGACGATCAGTATGATCGTCTGCGCGGTCGGTGAGCGGTCCGAGGCGCGCGACCGGGTCGTCCACAGCCAGGACATTCACCCACGTGCCTGTGGCGACCGTCTCTGTCCGCCCTGGTCGAGATCTGCAGACCGCGTCCGATACGCGATCGACAGAGGCGACAGCCTTCCTGACACCTCGGGTGTCCACGATGCGCCGGAACGCGTGTCCACGATGGCCGGCTTGCGCAACGAGGACGGTGGCTGCGGCTTCCACGGGGGACGTGCGGATCTCGACGGTGCCGCCAGGACTGCCGAAGAAGAGCACGGCCGCCGCGATCAGACCCGACAGCGCGGGCACGCCTGCTCGGCGTGCGGGCGAGCGGTCGGGGACATCGCGCGCGTTCGCGGCCCGGTACGGCGGCTCAGCGGGCCACGGGGGCGCGCGATGCCCGCGCCGCGGCGAGCAACGCCATCCCGTCGGTGCCGACGATGCCCGCGCGGTCGGCGAGACCGATCTCGAGCTGCGCGGCGTGGGGGC
>CAIKNO010000162.1 GCA_903828805.1 uncultured Sandaracinus sp.
CATCCGCGAGGCGGCGCGGAGGCGCGCGTGCGCGGCCCCCTCGGCGCCCAGGATGAAATCGTCGACGCCCAGCTCGCGGCCGAAGGCACCATAGAACGATCGTCGCTCGAGCTTCGATGACTCAGGGCCTTGGAGGAACTGCACCGCGGCGGCGCCTGCGACGACGACGAAGCGCCGCCCGAAGGCCCGCATGGCGAAGACGTCACCGCGGCGCGCGGCGGCCTCGGGGAGCGCGCCCACGGGGTCGCGGAGGAACGAGAGGCTGTCGCCGAGCGCGGCGGCGCCGAAGAGGGCGTGGCTCACGGGGCGACCTCAGTACTGGATGCTCTGGGTGACCGTGTCCAGCGGCACGTACCGACGCACGGGCATGCTGCGATCCCACTCGCGGAGGCCGTCGAAGAAACGCGACGCGACCACCTGGAGGTCGCCCCGTTCGAAGGCGTAGCGCGTGCGCATGAGGGTGGTCGAGGGGTTGGCCTCGTAGAAGAGCTTCCAGCAGAGGAAGAGGCGGGCCATGTCGAAGGGCCGAGTCCACGCGTCGTCGGGCACGGCCTCGGCGTCCCGCGACGTCGGCGGCGGCACGCGCAGCCGCTGCGGGAGCATCTCGATGGGCTGCTCGCCGTAGCTGTGATGGTCGGCGGCGTGTCCGACCGTCACGTTCCAGAGGAGCGTTCCGAGCGCGCCGGCGAGGACCGGGGTGGGCGCCGCCCCATCGGGGAACCCGGGCACGTGCGCGGCGGTCTCGCTGAACCACCGGAGCACCGCGGCGTCGGGCGGTGCGCGCTCGACGAACCGCGAAGCGAAGTCGAGAAACACCCGATGGTACCCGCGGTGAAACACCCCGTAGTCACCGACGAACTTCGGCCCGTCGAGGGGGAACTGGTAGCGAGGGTAGGCGCTGTTGCCCTCGAGCCCCGTGCAGCCCACCTCGAAGAGACGATTCACCGACTCCGCGTCGATCCCGAAGGGCGAATAGACCCGCAGCGGGTGCTGCCGCGTGACCGAAGCCGAGGAGTAGAGCGCGCCGAACGAGAGCGGGATCGTGAAGCGGAAGTGCGGCGCGAGGAGCTGATACCAGGGGTGCGTCGGGGCGAGCTCGCGGCGCATGAGGGGCCACGCGATCTCGTGGCCGAAGTGCATCGGCACGTGGGGCACCGACACCATCTGCATCGAGAGACCATAGGCCACGAAGTAGCGCGCGCGGCGCCACGCCTGGCCGTCGGCGGGGGTCAGGGTCATCGACTGAATGCGCGTCGCGAGCACCTCGCGCGTGCCGTCGGGCGCTTCGTAGAGGAGCGTGACCGTGGGCGCCACGTAGCAACCGGGCAGCGCGCGCGTGAGGTTGAGCGCGCTCGTGTCGAACTTGTAATACGTCCCCGGGCGATCGAGGAGCGGTCCGAAGGCCGCCACGTCGATGGGGTCGAGCGTGGGGCAGAGCATGCGTTGGAGCGCGGTCTCGAAACAGATGCGCAAGAGCTCGCGGTCGTCCATGTACCGGGGATGCGGATGCCGCCGCGAGAAGGCCAGCGCGGCCGCGGGCTGCAACGCGAACTGCTTGAGGTAGCGCAGCCCCACGTGGACGTTGAAGTCGTGCAGCTCGCGCAGGTCGAGCGCGTCGACGAAGGGCGGGAAGGCGAACTCCGACGGGCTGGAAATCGCCCGCACGGTCCGGGGGTCGAGCGTCGGGCGCGGCAGGAAGGCGCCGCGTTTGGGCGTAGGTGGCATGGCGCCGTCTTCTACGACAAGACATTGGCCGTCGCAACGTGCGGATCGACCGCGCCGAGGTCTGCGGTTGACACGCGCGCCCCGCGCCTCGATGCTCGATGGCTTCGCGCGGCCACGCTCGCGCCCCAAGGAGTGTCACCGCATGATTCGACCTCGCGTCCTCGCCATGAAGGGCGGCCTCGCCGTGCTCGTCCAGATCACCTTCGGGTGCACCGGACCGAACACCAACCATCCGAATCCCGAGTCGTGCAAGGACGTCCGGTACAACGCCATCCAATCCACGGGCGAGCATCCCGCGGACGGGACCTACACGGTGTATGGCCTCGGGGAACTGCAGGCGCCTTGGCAGGTCTACTGCGACGGTATGAGCGGCACGCCGACGGACTACCTGACCGTGGATCCGACGCGGAACGTCGGGACGCTGAAGATCGGCGACGAGATCGTCCTCGAGACCCGGTACGAGCGGCTGCGCATCGACCCCGCGATTTTCGCGCTCGACCTCTCGGACACTCGGTTCGCCACGAGCACCGGCACACGCCACAACCTGCCCCCGGAGTGGCTGCACCTGCCCGCCGGGTTCGCCCACTACGACGCCACGAGCCTGGGGGGCGGGGTGCACGCCGAGGCCGCGCTCGACCTGACGGGCACGCCGTTCCGCTTCCCCCAAGTGCCGGCCGCCGACACTGCGTTCTGTCTGAGCCCGCCGGGAGACGAAACCATCGTGCCCCTGTTCCTCGATGCCGAGGCCGCCTCGGAATGCGACGGCAATACGTGCTGGTCGGGGACCTGCACCACCGGCCCGCTCACGGACGCGGGCTCCGATGACCCGCGCGCGGACATGGCCGCGGTCTCGCCCCCCGACGCGGCCGGCACGCCCGACGCGTCCGTCGTCATGCCCGCGGACGCGGCCGACACCGTCCCGGACGCCGCCGCCACGCCCGATGCG
>CAIKNO010000163.1 GCA_903828805.1 uncultured Sandaracinus sp.
AACCCGGACCGTCCGGAAGCGACACCCGCTCGTCCGACGCCCCGTGATCGGCCCGCACCGGCGACGACCACGCCACACACACCGCGACGGCGGCGAACAAGACTCGACGAATGCTGTCCACGACGGCTCCTCAAACCCCGGGGTCCGCCGGCACGAATGCACGTCGCAGCCACCTCGAGAGGCAAGCACGGTCCCACGTCCGCGGAGGTCGGTCTACATCAACGACGCAGGCCGTGTCTCGATCGTCCCTCGGGAGGTCGGCCGAGGGGGCATTGCCGCCCGTCGACGACGCCACGGCGACCACGCGACCAGCAGACAGGCGAGCGCTCCGACCGCCGAGGTGCCGACCGAGAACGGCAGATCCCGCGGGAAATACCGCGCCGTCACCCTCTGTCGGCCGGGGCGCCCCGCGTCCACCGCGAGGCGCAGTTCGTCGTTCACCACCGGCCCCTGCGGGCTCGACCAGTCCGCGTGGTGGTTCTGGTTGAAGAGCACGCGCGCCGGCCTCTCCAGCGCGACCTCCGCCCACACCGTCAAGCTCGTGCGGCCCCACGCGACGACCCGTCCAGCATCGGCGGGCTCGATCCGCGCCTGGGGTCCCTCGCCGAGCCAAAGCCGCGTGGAGCGCGGCCAAGGAACGGGGTCGTAGCACTCGGTGGTGCCGACGTTCTCGGAGGGGTAGTTGGCGTACTCGTCGAGGTAGCTGCGCCCCTGCACGAGGTGATGCGCGCCCGCGGCCCGCACCCCGACGGCCTCCTCGTTCCACCGATCGATGGTCGGGACGTTGACGACGTAGAGGTCCACGCTGACCAGGAGCGCGAGCGTCCACGGCACCGCGACGCCGAGGGCCTTCAGATCGGTCCGCACGTCGAGCGACGAGAGCCACGCGCCCAGGCGGTCGAGCGCGAGCCCGGCGAGCAGCGCCAGGTGGAGCAGCATCAGCACGCGAAAGCGGGAGGGGACGTGGATGGAGCGGTAGAAGGGGAGCTCTTGCAGCCACGGCCAGGGGTGCCGCGGCGTCACGCTTCCCTGGGTGAAGAGGAAGAAGACGCCGAGCCCGACGACGAGCCACACGTACGTCGAGCGGCGGGCGGGCCGCGCGCGCTCGACGAAGGCGCCGGTGCACGCCGCGAGCACGCCCAGCGCCCCGAGCCCGACCACGGCCCACCCGACGTACGCGCCGTACTCCGGCCACACCCAGCCGTGCCCGGCGAAGTGGTACTCGTGGGTCCGCGCCGTGAGCATCTCGAGGATCTCCTCCGGCCGGAGGCCGTCGAGGTCCGGCACCGGATGCGGATTGGCCTGGATCGCAAGGAGAATCGGCAGAAAGCGACCGGCGCCGAGCAGCCCGGTCAGCAGCCCGGAGAGCATCGACGACGCGAGCAGGCGCGGGATCACCGCGGGGCAGGTCGCGGCGCGGACCACCGCGTCCATGCCGAGCCACAGCACGAAGTACGGGAACGGATAGTGCCCGCCCTCGAGCACCACGAGCACCATGAGCGCGGCGACCGCGGCGGCGTAGCGGAGATCCCGCTCGGCAGCGCGCCACGCGAGCAGGAGCGCGGGGGCGTAATAGAACGCCAGGAACGTCGCGTGCCCGCCCGCGCCGTGCCACGCGAAGAAGCCCGAGGCGCACCACACCATCGACGCGAAGAACGACGCCGTGCGCGAGAGCCGCACGATCCGCCGGCCCAGATGGTAGAGCCCGACGAAGCCCGCCACCGCGTGCAGCAGCACGAAGAGCTTGTGGCCCAGCATCGTGCCGAAGGGCAGCGCCGTCAGCAGGTACGTGGGCGCGTAGACCTGCGCTTGAGGGTTGCCCCAGAGCGGCACACCCCCGCAATGGTACGGGGTCCATAGAGGCACCTCGGACGATCGCAGGTACGCGACCCGGCCCGCCTCCCACATGTGGAGGAACCATTGCCAGTCGCCCCACCCGCTGGCCTCGGGGTGCAAGAACGCGGGCGACCAGAGTCCGCCCATCGCGAGCGTCGCGACGGCGAGCAGGCCCACCGTCGCCCCGAAGCGGGCGCGGCTCACGGCGCGGGCCCACGGCGCGCGACGAGCACGAACCCCTCGGACACCCGGGGCCATGGCGCCCGCAGCACGGGCTCCGGCGCGACGTCGAGCGCGAGCCGCGCGAGCCGTGCGGCGGCCTCGAAGTTCGTGCCCCGCGCGAGGATCGACGCGATGTACTCGAGGTTGTAGGTGCGGCGCGCGGGCGCCGTGCGCAGGACCTCGAGCCCCGCCTGCCGGGCGACGTCTGCGAGCGAGTCCGGCGTGAAGAACCAGAGGTGGGCCCGGTGGTAGTGGGTCCACCGCGCGCCGAGGGTGCGCGCGCCGAGGCTCGAGCTGTCGTTCGTCGCCACGACGAGCACGCCGCCGGGCGCGAGATGCGAGGCGGCCTGCCGCAGCGCCGCGACCGGATCCCGCACGTGCTCGATGACGTCGATGAGCGACACCACGTCGAAGGGCGAGTCCGGCACGAAGGTCTCGAGGTCGCCGCGCCGGACGGTCCGGCCGGGGCGGGCCGCGGGATCCTCGGGGGCGAGCGGGTCGATGCCCAGCGCGACGAAGCCCCGCTCCTGCGCGGCGAGCAACGAGAATCCTAGACCGCACCCGACGTCCAGCAGCCGATGTCCGCGGGCCTCGAGCACCGGCAACGCGACGTCGAGGAGGCTGCCGTACGTGGCCTTCTTCGTGCGCGCGAGCGCTGCGTCCGACACCTCGGGCGACTCCACGAAGCCGAACTGTTCGTAGTAGTGCTCGTCGTAGATGGCGCCGAGCTCGGCGTCGCTCGGCTGGGGCGACGCGAAGCGCAGGCCGCACACCGCGCAGGACACCACCCACGGGAGCGCCGGAAAACACACGCGCACGCGCGTCCCCCCGCACACCGGGCACGGGGTGGGCGGCGCCGCAGGCCCGTGCGACGTGGCCCCTTCGGAACGCGGGTCCATCGGAGGGCGAAGGTGTAGCCGCAACCCCGGCCCGCGCCAAGGAGGGCCTCGAGGGCCGACGCCGGGGCTGCCCGCCGAGGGGCCGCGGAAGGACGCGTGCCCGCGGCCGCGCGGCGGATAGAGTAGCTTTGTGCGAAGGGTCGTGGGCACCGGGTGGGTCGCCATGGCGGTGCTGGTCGGTGCGACCGTCGTCGGGGGCGCGCTGCGCGTCTCGGGCGTGACGTGGGGCAGCCCGTTCCTGCTGCACCCGGACGAGCGCGGCTTCGTGATGTGGGAGGCGGCCGCCATCGAGTGGCGCGGCCTTCGCGAGGGGGACTTCCGCCCGCAGACGACGACCTACGGCCCGGTCGTCTACGAGCTGGCGCTCGGGCTGAAGTGGCTCTTCCTCGGGGGGCTCGACGAGGCGCGCGACCAGACGGCCCGGTACGACGGCGCGTGGCCGTACGTGGAGGCGGGCCTGCGCGCCGAGCAGGACGCGCCGTTCTCGTTCCTGCGCTGGACGCACCTGCTCCGCCTGGCGGGCGCGCTGGGGTCGGCCCTCGCCATCGCGATGCTCGGGCTCGCGGCGTGGAACCTCGACGGCCCGCGGGCGGGCGCGTGGACCGCGTGCCTCGCCGCGACGTGCGTGGGCCTGCTGCAGGCCTCGCACTTCGCGACGACCGACTCGCTCGTGCTCGTGTGGACGGCGATGCTCCTGCACGCCGCGGCGCGGATGGCGCGCGGCGCGGGACCCGGCGCCGCGGTGCATGCCGGCGTGGCGCTCGGGCTCATCGCCGCGACCAAGCTCACGGGGCTGCTGCTGCTCGCCGTGTTGCCGGTCGCGCTCGCGACCGACACCGGACAGGGCGGCGCGCTGCGGGCCGACCGCCCCCTCGGCCGACACTGGGTCGGTCGGACCCTCGGCGCCTTGACGACCGGGCGCTTCTGGATCGCCTGTGCGGTGATGCTCGCCGTCTACGCGGCGCTCTGCCCGTGGGCGTTCTTCGAGCGCGCGGCCTACCTCGCCGTGCCCGAGAACCGCAGCGGAAGCGCGGTGTTCCTGTCGCAGTACACGGACCACGACTACCCCTTCTGGGACTGGCGTTTTCCGTACAACGGGACGGTCCCCTACGCGTATCTGCTGACGCACGTCCTGCCCTACGCCGTCGGGGTTCCGGTCCTGCTTTGGGCCTCCGCGTCGATGCTGCGCGGGCTGCGCAAGGACGGCGCGGCCGAGCGTTTCGCGCTCGCGGCGGCGGCGCCGACGTTCCTGCTCGGGGGCGCGTGGGGGGTGAAGACCATCCGCTACGCGGTGCCGATCGTGCCCGGACTGCTGCTCGCGGCGGGGCTCGGCGGCGCGCGCGCATGGACGCGGGGCGGGGTGCCGCGCGCGCTCGCCGTCGCGGTCGCGCTGGCGGCGGCCGCCCGCGGCATCGCGTTCAGCGCGATGTTCTGGCAGGACGATCCGCGCGTGCTCGCGGGGCGGTGGCTGCGTGCGCACGCGCAGGCAGGCGACGTGGTCGTGGTCGGCCCGGAGGCGTCCTACACCGCGCCGCTCGGGACGAACGACGAAGGCGTCGGGCGGGAGGGGCGCACGGACGTGACGGTGCGACGGCTCTGGCAGGGCGCGCCCGCCGATGTCCCGGGACATGTCGAGGCGATGCTCCGGGGCGCGCGCTTCGTCGTGGTGGACGGGTTCTATCTGCGCCGCGCCATGCATCCCGAGGCCGCGTGGCGCGCCCCCGAGCAGGCGCGCTTCTACCGGGCGCTGATGTCGGGAGAGCTCGGCTTCGAGGTGGTCGCGGACTTCCCGAGGGAGCCTCGGCTCGGGCCCTTCCGATGGGACGAGTCCGACGCGGAGATCCTCGCGGTCGCGTTCGATCACCTTCCGA
>CAIKNO010000164.1 GCA_903828805.1 uncultured Sandaracinus sp.
AGTGAGGAGCACCGCTCGTTTGTCCGCTTGAAATCGCGGCGAGATAGCCTATGTGACCGGCTTGTGTATCTTGTATCGCGTTCTTAATAAACGACGCGACCGATTGCGGGTACTCGCCGAAGTCCACGAGCACGGTCGCGCGGATGTGGCGGCGGCGCTCGAAGCGCATCGAAGGGCGCTCCTGGAGGACGCGTCGGACTTGCGCAGCGCAGACGACATGGAGCGCCTCTCGGCTCTGATCGGTGCCTGGGACAAGGTCGCGGACGCGTTCGCGGCGCGCGCTTCGTCGACGTTCAACCCCGAAGTGGCCAAGGACCTCTACGTTCGTCTCGCGCGAATCGCAGAACAGCAGCTTGGAGACGAGGCTCGGTCAATCGAGGCGTACCAGCGAGCGAATGAACAGATGGGGGAAGACGAGGCCTGCCTCGCGGCCCTCGACCGTCTCTACGTTCGAGCGCAGGCGTGGTCGGAACTGATGTCGGTCCTGGAGCGGCGGAGTCAGCTCGCCACCGACGTCCAACTCCGCGGCGAACTCCTCGTCCGACTCGGATTGCTCCGGCAGGAGAGGTTCGCGAATCGCTCGGGCGCGTTCGAGGCGTTCCACGAAGTGCTGGAGATGTCGCCGGACGATGCCCAGGCCCTCGGCGCGTTGGAGGCGTTGCTGGTCGATTCCGAGCTCGCGTCGCAGGCCGTCGACGCGCTGGACGTCGCGTACCGGCGCACCGGAACGCTCGACAAGGTCGTGTCTCTGTACCGCGTGAGGATGCGGCTCGCGTCGGATTCGGCAGAGCAAGTGTCGCTGCTGCGAGAGCTTGCAGAGTTGCAAGAGCGCGAGCTGGGTGATGCGCCCGGCGCGCTCGCCACGCTGTCGGAGGCGTTCGTCCTCGACGGTCGCGACGACGGCATGCTGTCGGAGATCGAGCGCCTCGCGGCAATGACCGGCGCGTGGGCGGCGTTGCGCGGTCTCGTCGAGCGCGCAGCGTCCACGTGCACCGAGCCAGCGGTCGTGAGGGACCTGGAGATCCGAGCCGCGGGCTGGTACCGCGACCGTCTCGGAGATGGCGTCGCTGCCGAGGCCGCGCTTCATCGGGCCATCGCCGCCGATCCGGAAGCCGCCGACGCCTACGCGCAGCTGGCGGAACTCGTCGCCGGTCCCGAGCGAGCGCGGGAGCGGGTGACGCTGCTCGAGGCGTGGGCACGGCTAGAGTACGACGAGGCCAGCAGAAAGGATCGGCTCCGCGAGGCCGCATCGCTGGCCGAGCACGTGCTTGAGGATGCGGGACTCGCAGCCCGACTCCAGGAGGTCATTCTGACCGTCGATGCCAGCGACCGGGAGGCGCTGGACGCGCTGCTCCGACTTGGTGAGGGTGAAAGTGCCCGTATGACGGGCCTTCTCGAACGCCGAATCGAGGTGGAGGCCGATCCGACCCTCCGGAGTGAGTTCCGGAGACGACTCGCGCGCGGGTTCGGCAGCGGAGCCGGAGATCGAGGGCGCGCGATCGAGGCGTGGCGCGACGTGCTGGACGAGGTGCCGACCGATCTCGAGGCCGTCGGCCAGCTCGAAGCACTCTATGAACAAGCCGAGCGTTGGAGCGACGTCGAGGACCTGGCCCATCGGCGCCTCGACATGGCCGAGACTGCGTCGGAAGCGATCGCCGCTCGCGTCCGGCTGGCGAGGCTGGGCGAGCAGCGGCTCGGCCGCCGCAGCGAGGCGATCGACCAGCTCCGCGACATCCTCATCGAAGACCCTTCTCATGCCGAGGCGCTCGATGAACTCGAACGGATGTTGACTGCTGCTGGGCGCGCATCGGAAGTCTGCGCTCTCCTCGAGGAGCGCGCCTCGCGGGCGGCAGCGGCCGGGGAACGAGACGAGGAGGCACGCGTGCTCGCCCGTCTGGCGGCGGCGCACGAATCGTTTGGGCAGACGGAGGCGGCGCTCGAAATTCATCGGCGGGTGCTTTCGGCCGATCCGCAACAGATCGATTCCCTCCGCGCGCTGCAGCGATTGCTTGCGCTCCACGGGCGTCACGCCGAGGCGGCAGACGTCTCGGAGCGCCTGATCGCGTTTCTCCAGCCCGGAGATGCCGTTCCTGCGGCACTCGCGCTGGCCGACCTGGCGAACGGACCCCTCGGTGACCCCGACCGAGCCGAGCGGCTGCTGCTGCTCGCCTACAGGCTTGAACCTACCCGAGAGGACACGCGCCGGCGTCTCGAGGAACACCACGAGGCTCGGGGCCACTGGTCGGAACTGGCGCTCATGCTCGCCGAAGACGAGGCGAACGTCACCTCCGGGCAAGAGAAGGTCAGGCGACTCCGGCGGATCGCTGACCTGCATGCCACGAAGCTCGGGGACGCTGCGCAAGCGGCGCGGGCGCTCGAGCAGGCCGCCGCCATCGAGCCGGACAACCGAGACATCTTGCTTCCGCTGTGCGACCTCTACGTCGCCGCTGGCCGTCCCGCGGATGCGCTCCCGGTGCTCGAGAAGATCGTCGCGTCCTACGGCACTCGCCGCACCAAGGAAGTCGCCGTGTTCCAGCACAAGCTGGGACAAGCCCTCGAAGCCATGGGGAACCCGGAGGGGGCTCTCGCGGCCTACGACGCGGCCTTCAAGATCGACCTGACCAGCGTGCCGGTCCTTCGAGATCTGGGACGGCTCAGCTTCGCCCTCGGAGACCTTCAGTCTGCCCAGAAGACCTTCCGCGCTTTGCTTCTCCAAAAACTCGATCGAAGCGCCGGGATCACCAAGGGGGACATCTACTTCTACCTCGGCGATATCGCAGCAAAGCAGGACGATCCGAAGAAGGCGATCTCCATGCTCGAGCGCGCGATTGCCGAAGAGCCGGGGCATCCGCGAGCGACCGAGAGGCTGGCAGCGCTCCGCTCCTGAATCGAAGGGGGCCGGCCATCGCGTTTCGGCGGCACTCATCCCGTCGGGTTTCATTTGACGGGCGGGCGGGAGTCGGATAGACCGCCGCCTCCCAAGAGGAGAGAATCATGGTCTCGAACACCCAACAGACCGAGCGTCGTCGTCGTATGAAGCAGGCGACCGTGGGCCGCTCGCAGAAGCGCGCCCGTACCAAGGCCGGAACCCCCAAGTTCCCGGTTCATCCCGAAGGTTCCGAGAAGAAGTCCTGACGCCTCAGGGTCCGGATTCGTCCGGGCCCTCAGCCTCAGCGAGTCACCGAGCGGCGCCGAGTCACCGAGCGGCGCCGAGTCACCGAGCGGCGCCGAGTCACCGAGCG
>CAIKNO010000165.1 GCA_903828805.1 uncultured Sandaracinus sp.
CGCCTCGGGCGGCGCGCCGGGCGCGTCGCCGCTGCACGACAACCCCGGCCTCGCGCTCGCCGTCGTGCGCGCCCTGCACCACGCGACGCCCGCGTTCGCGGTGGGGTGCCTCTCCTCGCCGCGCGGCTTCTTCCACGCGCTCGCGGTGCTGCTTCAGCTTGTGTGCGGCCTTCCCGAGGGCTCAGACGCGGCACTCGCCGCTACCGACGCCATGTGCGCGCTCGGTGACGCCATGGTGCGCGGCGCGGGCGTTGCGGGCGGCGCGGCGGGCGCTGCGGCGGCGGCGGGGGCTGCGGCCGCGGGGGCTGCGGCCGCCTCGACGTCGAGGGCTTCGGCGGCGGGCGAGGTGCTCGGGTTCGCGGTCCGGTAGAGGGCGAACAGGGAGAGCAACGCCATCAGAGCGAGCCCCGTCACCGGCAACCACATCGGGCTGTCGCCCGCCTCGTCGGTGACGGTCGGCACGGGGGGATGCGGCGCGTGGTGGCTGTCGGCGTGGGCGGCGTGCGTGTCGTGGGCCATGGCGGCCGCGAGGATAGCGAGCCGCCGTCGAGCCGTCGAGCGCCCCGGCGTTCGTCCCCGCATGCGGCTGGCGCGCGCGAAGGAAGGTGACAGACTTCGCCGCTCTTTTTCCAGCGAGGGATTCGATGACGAAGGCACGTGGATGGACCTTGGCTTGCGCCGTGCTGGCGCTGGCCGGATGCGGCAGCGACAACCCGGCCCCGACCGACGCGGGCATGGTCGTGGACACCGACGGCGGCGCGACGGGCACCGACGCGGGCTCGACGCCCACGCTCCCGGTGGCGTCCGTGATGGGCGGCGGCGCGCCGGACTTCAGCTGCCTCGGCACCCGCACCGCGCCGGCGGCGGGCGCCGAGATCGCCGTGACCGCGGCGTTCACCGAGGCCGTCGCGGGCAGCACGCTGCCGAACGGCACGTCGGTGGACATCTTCCGCAGCAACGTCATCTCGGAGACGTGCGCGGCCCCCGACTGCACGACCGTGACCGCCAACGCGATGGGCGAGGTCATGGCGATGTTGCCCGCGAGCGCGTGGTTCGCGTACCGCGTCGCCGGCAGCACGGCGACGACGTCGAGCGCGCCCGTGACCACCATCGGCTACAACCGCGGGGCGCCCGCGGCCGCCGGCAGCGCCGGCCAGAGCTACATCTCGCGCCAGACCATCGGCCTCATCCCCGGCCTCTTCGGCCGCATGCGCGTGCCGGGCACCACCATCGTGTCGGGCGCCATCTACGACTGCGCCGACCAGCCCATCGCCGGCACGATCGCGCGCGTGTTCCGCAACGGCACCGAGATCCTCTCGGGCACCGGGGCGATGGACCCGTTCGCGGGGTACTTCGCCGGCGCCACGCCGAGCATGCGCGCCCGCAACACCGACGCGATGGCCGGCCGCTTCGCGTTCGCGAACATCGACGTCACGCCGGACCCGGTCCGCGTCGAGCTCTGGGCGGTGCGCACCGAGGGCGCGGCCCCCGAGCGCATCGCGTGCGAAGAGGTGCAGCCGGCCGCGGACGCGGTCGTGATCATCACCGAGCTTCCGCTGCGCGCCGACTACGCGGCGGGCTCGGGCTGCGGCAGCTGAACCGATGCGCCCCCGCGCGAGGCGGGGGCTCGAAGACACGGAGGCCGGTCCCCGCACGGGGGTCGGCCTCTCGTGTTTCGAGGGCTCCAGCGCTCGCCCGCGGTGGCCGCGTCCGCGAAGGGGGCGGGACGCCGGCGGAGGTCGGGGTCTCGACGAGGACGGGGGGACGTGAACGCGTGCGTTCCGCGGACCGTCGAGCCTTCTCAACGGAGACCCGATGAGGATATCGTGGACGCCGAGCCGAGCCCCGGTCGGTCGCCGCCCACGTCGGCTTTCCCTTCCGAGGCCCCGTCCGAGATCCCCTCCCCAGCTGCCCCCGGGTGCGACGATGCCGAAAGCGATGGGTCCGCTTCTCCTCACGTTCGGTGGCCTCGCGGTGGTGCTGCTGACCTGCACCTTCTTCGCCGTTCGGGCGCTGATCCGCGGGAAGATCTCGTATGCCGGGCGGAAC
>CAIKNO010000166.1 GCA_903828805.1 uncultured Sandaracinus sp.
AGCACGTCCCCCCCGTTCAACGAGACCTCCGCGAGGAACGTGCCGTCCGGCGAGAGCGGCGTCGGCGCGAGGTCGAGCCGGACGGTCACCGTGTTCTCCGTGGGCACGGTGACCCCCTCGACGCACGCCGAAGCGACCACCGCCCCGCCCGCGTTGAGTCCCTGAGCGACCGCGGTGAATCGGACGCCGGCCGGCAGCGCGCGGAGCGTCGTCTCCACCACCCCCGGAGCGAGGCTCCGCTCGCGGTCCCCGATCATCCGCCCGAGCGCTTCGGCGCAGGGGGCCGCGTCCTGATGCAGCAGCACGCGCCGGGTCTCGACGGCGCGCGGCCCACCTCCTTCGACGCGCACGGTCATGGAGCCGAATCCCTCCGGTCCGACGGAGACCTCGACCCCGAGGGGCTCGAGGCCCGCCGCCGAGAGCCGCACCCTGAACGTCGCGCCGGCCTCCCCGGCGACGATGTCGCCGCGCACCCGCCCGTCGCCGTCGGTCGTTCCGCCGAGGTCGGACAGCACTGCATCGCCCGACATCCCCTCGAGCGCGAACGCGACGGTGCCGCCCTCGACGGCGTTCCCAAGGGCATCGATCCACCGCGCGCCGAACGTTCCACGCTCGCCGGGAGACAGCGTCAGCATCGCGGGCCCATCGAGCACCAGGCGAGCGGTCGCCGGGGCCTCCACGTCCGAGGGGGCACCGCCGTCGAGGTCGAGCACCCGCGCCCCCCCGCACCCGGGCGACAGCCCCAACCACGCCGCGGCCCACAGCGCGAGACCCGGGCGCGTGCGGGCGACCAGGTGCCCACGACCCTTGCACAAGCGAACGAACATAAGGCGCCTATTGTACGCGGGTGCGCCCGCGGCCGGCCAGTGCTCCGCGAAGCGCGGCGGGCCGTGGCCGGATCGGAGGCCCCGTGTTAGAGGCCCCCGGGCGGGAGCGACCCGGGATGGCCATGAATTACGCCCTCGACATCGGGCTGCGCTACCTGCGGTCGAAGAAGAAGAAGACCGTCTCGGTCATCACCTTCATCGCCGTCTCCGGCGTCGCGCTCGGGGTGGCCGCGCTGCTGGCGGTCATGTCGATCACGAGCGGGTTCCAGATCGAGTTCCGGGACAAGGTGCTCGGCGTCAACGCCCACGTCCTCGTCATGAAGTACGGCCTCGATTTCGAGGAGTACGAGGACGTCATGGCGCGTGCCCTCGAGATGCGGGAGGTCTCGGGCGCGTCTCCGTTCGTCATCAACGAGATGATGCTCGCGAACGGGGACCGGATCGCCGGCGTCCTGGTGAAGGGGGTCGACCCCGTGACGATGCCCACCGTGCTCGACCTGCCGCGCCAGCTGGTGCGGGGGGGCCTCGACGGACTGCGGGCCGAGGGTGCGCAGCCCCCGTCGCGTCCGGAGGACGAGGCCCGCTCACCGGCGGAGGGGCTCGACCTCGATGCCTACCTGCGGCGGATGATGGCGTCTGGCTCGGCCGAGGCCGCCGTCGAGGAGGCGCCGGACCTCGACGCCCCGGGGCCGAACGTCATCCCGCCGGTCCTGGAAGCGCAGGCGCCGGACGCCGGGCTCGAGCCGGGCCCGCGGAGCGTCGACGTGCTGCCGGACGTCGTGGTCCCGACGCCGGAGCAGGCCGAGCGGGCGCTCGACGCGCGCGGTGACGAGGCCGGCGAGGACGGTCCCGTCGCCGACGAACTCTTCGATGGCGCGGCCGTCCCTGCGGTGGCGACCGAGCGGCTCCCCGGCATCGTCGTCGGCATCACGCTCGCGGAGACCCTCGGGCTCGAGGTCGGGGACCGCGTCGAGCTGATCAGCCCCCTGGCCGGTCTCGACACCTCGATGTTCCGGGCCGAGGCGCGCACCCCGCGGTCCCGCGCGTTCCGGGTCATCGGCATCTTCGAGGCAGGCTTCCAGGAGTACGACACCCGGCTCGTCTACACGGACCTCTACGAAGCGGAGGCCTTCTTCGACCACGGCGACAGCGTCACGGGCGTCGAGCTGAGGCTGCACCGCATCGACGACGCCCCGGCGGTCGCGCGTCGGCTCGAGCGGGTCCTCGGCGGCGGCCCCTACCACACCCTCGACTGGCAGGAGCTGAACCACAACCTGTTCACCGCGCTCGAGATCCAGAAGGTCATGCTCTCGCTGGTGATCGCCACGATCATCTTCGTCGCGGCGTTCAACGTCATCGCCACGCTCATCATGATCGTGCTCGAGAAGAAGCGTGAGATCGCCATCCTCAAGGCGATGGGCGCGCACGACGGACACGTGCTCCTCGTGTTCCTCGTCCAGGGCGTACTCATCGGCCTCCTAGGCACCGCCATCGGCCTCGTCGTGGGCGGCGGGCTCTGCCTGTGGCTCGAGACGTACCAGTTCCCGCTCGACCCCCACGTGTACCTCATCGATCACGTCCCGATCCGAACGAGCCTCGCGGAGTTCGCGTCCACCATCGCCATCGCCCTCGCCATCTGCATCGTCGCGACCCTCGTGCCGAGCTGGTGGGCCGCGCGTCTGCTGCCCGCCGACGGCGTCCGCTACGAATGACCATTTTGCGATCACCGACTTGACACGCGGGCCGTTCTCGCCTACATCGTCGGTCCACTCCGCGGGACTAACTCAGTGGTAGAGTGCAACCTTGCCAAGGTTGAAGTCGAGGGTTCGAATCCCTTGTCCCGCTCTCAGATTTCGTAAGTGATTCCGGCCGGTTGCAGCGCAAGCTCGACCGGCCGTTTCGCGTTTCTGGCGGTTTCTCGTTTCCGCCCGTTTCTCGTTTCCGCCCGTTTCCCGTCCCGTCCCGGCGCGCTGGCCGCGCACACCCCGCCGGCCGCGCCGCGCCACGGTCGAGCGCGCGTGGGGGCGCGAGGCGTTCGTCGAGTGCCGGGTGGGCCTGCGGCTCCGCGACACGGGCGCGCGGGGCGCGTCAGGGCAGGGCGAGCACGCGAATGCGCTCGCGGTCGTCGAGCGCGATGACGCTGCCGACGCCGACCAGGGCCCGGTGGACGCGGGATCCGTCGACGAGGAGGCCGTTCGTGGACGCGAGGTCCAGCACCTCGACGAGGTCGCCGGCCCGCGTGAAGGCGAGGTGCATGCGGGACACCTTCTCGGAGAACACGTCCGCGCCCGCCGCGCAGCGCTCGTACCGGCCGACGATGACGAGGCCGTCGAGGTCGGCAGCGGGGATGGCGACGGTGGCGCGCCGGGCTTCACCGACGAGCTCGACGACCAGCGCGGGCGCGTCGGCGCGGGCAGGCGCGACGACGCCGATGTGGCTCGAGAGGGTCTTCGCGGACACCTCGGCGCGCCGGACGTCGCGCGCCTGGATCCAGGCGTACTTGTTCGCGAGCGCGAGCTCGCTCTGGTCGAAGTCTTCGTCCTCGCTGGCGTGGGTCGGGTCGGGGTCTCCATCGTCGTCCGGAGCGTCCGGCCGATCGGCTCGGCCCGGACCCCCTCCGGGCCCGAGGGGGGCGCAACCGTCGAAGGGCAGGGCGCAGAGCACGTGCGCGCCGACGCGGGCCGTGAAGGCGCCCCGGACGGCGCACGCGCGATGGGGCTGGTCGCTGCCGTCGATGTAGAGCGGAAGGGGCGCGAGCAGGTCGGAGACGTGCAGCTCGGCGACGCCGTCCGGGGCCTGGCGCGCACGAAGGACGAAGTGGCGCAGGGCGACCGTCGGATCGCCCGAGACGCGGATGTGGGCGCGGGAGTGACGGCCGACGACGACGTGACCGGCGGGGTCGGCGACGACGTCGCGGAAGCGGAGCTCGGTCCCGTCGGTCCAGAAGACCCGATGGCCCCGCTCGCTCCCGAAGCGCGGGGACGCTGGAAGATACGCCGAGGCGCGCGCGAAGAGCGCGCCTGCATCCTGGACCCGCGCGAGCACGTCCAGCGGGGTGCCCTTGCGCGTGCTGATGTCGAACGAGCGTCGGCCCATCGTCGCCTCCGGTGTGGGTCGGGGTACGTCTCCTGGACGCTTGGTCTCACCCCCGACTGACGGCAACCCGAACGAACGACCCCGGACCGCAGCCGTGCCTCGACCCCCCGATGCGGGCCGGGGGCCTCCCGTCGATGCCCGGGGCGGCGATGCGGCGGAGCGGGCGAGACGTGGCGGGGCCCCTGCCACGGGCCGGCGCGTGCAGGCGGCCTCGCGAGAAGGCGGGTTGAAACAGAATCCCGCGCTGCCGCGTGCGCAAACGCAGCGCCGGCCCCTCAGCCGAACGGGCCCACCGGTGCGATGCTCGCCGCGATGCGCACGACCGTCCTCCTGCTCCTCCTCATCGGATGCGGCTCCGACGTCCCCTCGCCGGACGCGGGCCCGCCCGATGCCGGGCCCGCCGATGCGGGCACGCCGTGGCCCCACGCGCGCGCACCGCTCGGCGCCGAGACGCGCCGCGAATTCCAGCTGGCCCGAGGCATCGTCCACCTGCATTCGCCGCTCTCCCACGACGCGTGCGACGGCCGCGGATGGGCCGACGGGGCCCTCGCGGACGCGGCGTGTCTGGCGCATCTCCGCGACGCCGCGTGCCGGCTCTCGATGGACGTCCTCTTCCTCACCGACCACGCGCCGAACGTCGACACCGTGTCCTTCGAGGCCGCGCTCTGGACGGCCGATGGCGACGAGGCGATCCGGAACGCGGATGGAGCGACCGTCGCCGCCCGCTGGGCGTGTCCGGGCACCGCGCATCGGGTGCTCGTCACCGTCGGCAGCGAGAACCGGATGATGCCGGTGGCGCTCGAACGGCATCCCGACGTCGGCGCGGGCACGCTCGAGGAGGCCTACGACGCGGACGGTCCCGATGCCGCGGCGGCGTTCCGCGCGGCCGGGGCGCTCGTCTTCTACGCCCACACGGAGAGCAAGACCCTCGAGCAGATCCGGGCGAGCCGACCCGATGGGATCGAGATCTACAACACCCACGCGAACGTCGCCCCGAACATCCGGCAGGAGTACCTGGGCCTCGACGCGGCCGGCTTCGCGGGCACGCTGCTCCGATTCTCGCAGACGGGCAGCCGGCTCGAGCCGGATCTCTCGATCCTCACGTTCCTCAGCCCCAATCGACCGTCGCTGCGCACCTGGGACACGTTGCTCGCCGAGGGGATGCGCCTGACGGGCACGGGCGGGTGCGACGCCCACGAGAACACGTTCACCCAGCTCATGCCCGACGGAGAACGCGGCGACAGCTTCCGCCGGATGATGGTCTGGCACGCGCAGCATTTTCTGGTCGCCGGCACCGACCGCGCGGACTACGTCGAGGCGCTCGCGCGCGGCCGCACGTACGTCGCCTTCGAGGTCTTCGGCACCCCCATGGGCTTCGACTTCCACGCCGACCTGGGCGGCGAGATCGCCGAGATGGGTGGCGAGACGGCCGTCGGTGCGGTGCTCCGGGTGACGCGGCCCGGCCTGCCCGAGGGATTTCCGAGCGACCCTCCGCCCGCGCTCTCCGTGCATCTGCTGCGCGCCGCCGAGGGAGGCGCGGTCGAGGTCGCCTCGGGCGCGGGCCCGACCCTCGAGCACGTCGCGGCCCTGCCGGGCGCGTACCGGGTCGAGGTCCGCATGGTGCCGGAACACGCGCGGCCCTATCTCGGCCGCTTCGCCGACGAGCTCGTGCGCGAGGTGGTGTGGGTGTATTCGAACCCCATTCACGTCCTGTGAGGTCCGAAGGAGCCCGGTGCGGAGCGCACGGGGACGAGGTCTGTCCTGCCGGGTTCGGCCGGCCGTCCCCGTCACCCGAACCCGGACCTCGCCGACAGTCCGCCCGCGCGCCGGTGCCGAAACGGTCCAATTCGGTCGGGGCGTTGACGTCAGCCCCACCCGTAGCGCATCGTCCGGCTGCCGAGCACCCTCGAGGGCGCGCGGTCCGATCGGGCTGAGGGTCCGCGCGGGACTCTATGCCCCCGCGGGACTCTGTGCCTTCGCGGAGGGAGACCGCTCGAGCCTCGACGGTCGACTCGACTTGAAAGACAAGGGGCCGCCCTCCTTACGAGGTTCGGTCGCAGGAAGCAGCGCTGGACGTGCTGGGCCTCTCGGAACGGCACCGCGGCACACTCCGAAGCGGAAACCGAAGTGAAGGAGTTCGCATGGGAACGATGAAGTTCAGGGTCTCGATGGTGTTCGGCGCCCTGCTCGCGGTCGGTGCGAGCGGATGCGGCGACTCCAACACCGAGCCCCCCGATGCGGGCGGGATGTGCGCGCCCGGGCAGGCGGGCTGCGCCTGCATCGACGGCACGATGTGCCAGGGCGGCCTGATGTGCGAGATGGGCCTGTGTCGCGCCGTGGACGCGATCGAGATCGAGGTCACCGACGTCAACGCCCGCGCCTGCGAGGTGATCGTGGTCGAGGAGGGCGCGGAGGTCCTCGGCGTCGACTTCGCCGACGGGACGCGCGGCACGAACGTGCACGAGTCGCCCCGCACGGCGGTGACGTTCACACGCGAGACCGACACCGCGTTCTCCCAGGGGGCCGTGACGGTCCGGCGGACGGACTCCGCCGGCGCGATGCTGAGTCTGCAGCGCGGGCGCTGCTTCGACCGCGAAGGCAACGAGCTCGCGGGCTCGCCCCTGCGTCTGGTGGAGTGAATCATGCGTCACGCGTCCATGTCGGTGGTGGTTCGTTCGGCCCTGGCGGCGGCTCTCCTTCTCGCAGCGTGGGGCTGCGGGGAGCCACCCCCTCCGGACGTGGACGCGGGCGAGGGCACGGATGCGGGTCAGGCGCCCGCGGACGCCGGCCCCCAATGTCTGAGTGACGACGATTGCTCGGGTGCGCTGGAGTGCCGCGACGGCCTGTGCCAGCGGCCCGGTTGCTCGGTGGGCACCGACGGCTGCGCGTGCACCGCGGGCGGGCGCTGCGCGACCGGCCCGGACGGAAACCCGCTCGTGTGCACGGCCGGGGTGTGCTCGTCGCCGAGCTGTCCGGCGGGGCAGGACGGCTGCGCATGCATCGACGGGGACGGCTGCACCGGGGCGGGCTCGACCTGCACGGCGGGGTATTGCGTCTCGGGCACGTGCGAGGCGGGCGCCGAGTCGTGCCCGTGCCTGGTGGGCTCGTGCGATGCGAACCTGTTCTGCCTGAATGGCACGGTGTGCGTCGACGGAGCGGGGTACGAGGGCGGGGCGTGCCTGCCGAGCGGTCGCTGCCACGCGGGCAACCGTTGCAACGCGGGCCTCGACGTGTGCGTGCACTGCGAGGCGGGGACCGCGGGCTGCTCGTGCACGGACGCGGGAACGTGCGGTGCGGGCCTGGCGTCCTCGGCGATGCTGTGCGTGGCCGAATCGGAGCTGCCGCCGAGCTCGCCGCTCTGTTACAC
>CAIKNO010000167.1 GCA_903828805.1 uncultured Sandaracinus sp.
CGGCTCGGTGGTCAGCCTCGCCCTGGCGCGGGAGCTGGCGCCGGTCTTCTCGGCGTTGATGATCACGAGCCGGGCCGGCTCCGCCATCGCGACGGAGCTCGGCTCGATGCGGGTCTCGAGCCAGATCGACGCGCTCACCACGATGTCCGTCAGCCCCGTGCAGTACCTCGTCGTGCCGCGGGTGGTCGCGGGCCTCTTCATGGTGCCGGTGATGGCGTTGCTCTTCTTCCTCGTTGGTCTCAGCGGTGCGTACGGGGTGGCGGTCGAGCTCTTCGGGCTCGATGGAGGCATCTTCCTCGAACGCGCGCGCTGGTACGTCGATGGTGGCGATCTGCTGCAAGGGGCCGTGAAGGCCGCCATCTTCGGGGTCGCCGTGACGTTGATCTCGTGTCGCGAGGGGTTCTACGCCGGCGGTGGTGCGGCCGGGGTCGGGCGCGCCACGAACCGCGCGGTCGTCCACAGCTCGATCTCCGTGCTCGTCCTCGATTACGTCGTGACCGCGATGTTCGTTCGATGAGCGCCCTCCCTTCGATCGCGACCGAGGTGTCGACGCCCGAGCCTGGCGCCGATCCGATCCACATCCGTGTCCGCGGGCTCGTCAAGAGCTACGGCGGTGTCCCGGTGTTGCGCGGGGTGGACTTCGACGTCGAGCGAGGCCGCATCAACGTCGTGATCGGCGGCTCGGGCGCCGGAAAGAGTGTGTTCACGCGGCAGCTGCTCCGCCTGGAGCAGCCCGACGCGGGGCGCATCGAGGTCGACGGCGTGGACATCATCCCGCTCGACGACTGGCAGCTCGTCCCGGTCCGCAAGAAGTTCGGGATGGTCTTCCAGTTCGGGGCGCTCTTCGACTCGATGAGTTGCTTCGACAACGTGGCCTTTCCGCTGCGGGAGCACACCCGCATGAAGCCCGCCGAGGTGCGGGCCCGCGTGATGCAGCGGCTCGAAGATCTGCGCGTCGCGCACGCCGCGCCGAAGCTGCCCGGGCAGGTGTCCGGCGGCATGCAGAAGCGCGTCGCGCTCGCCCGCGCGCTCGTGCTCGAGCCGCAGATCCTGGTGTACGACGAGCCGACGAGCGGCCTCGATCCGCTCAGCTCGCGGCGGGTCGACGAGCTCATCGCCGAGACGAGCGCCAAGTTCGGCGTGACCTCCATCGTCATCACCCACGACATGGCCTCGGTCCTCCAGATAGGTCACCGCGTGAACATGCTCTACGAGGGCCGCATCGAGGCCTCGAGCACCCCTTCGGAGCTGCTCCGCACCGACAACCCGAGGGTCCGCGACTTCCTCATCGCGAGCGGCGTCTCGCTGCCTTGAGGCAAGCCCTCCCGGGGCCTCGGAGCGAGCCCGAGGAGCGCTTCTGCGTGCGACAGCGAGCGCTCAGGGCGGGTCTTCTGCCCGGCCGCTCGCCGTGATATCTACCCCGATCATGACCCGTCGATACGCCCTCTCCACCGTCGCACTGCTCTCGTTCGCGCTGCTCGCCGGCTGCGCTCCCCCGTGGCGGGTCATCCGGCAATCGGGGGTGCCCTCGCCGCTCCGCGGGCAGGCCTCGATCGGCGTGTCGTTCGAGTGGGCGCGCGCCAGTCTCGGGGGGCGCTCGGAGCAGGACTGGCTCGCCACGCAGCCGCCCGAGGACCAGGCGAGCTACATGGAGGTGCGCAACGCGCTGATGAGCACGTTCGTGTCCGAGCTCGCGCAGGAACTCCCCGGCGTGATGGTCCAGCCCTCGACCGGTCAGGAGACCGTGCAGCTCTCGGTGCAGCCGCTGCTGCTCGAGATGGGCTTCTACCGGGTCGTCATCGCGCAGGACTCGCGGCTCGACTCGGCCCTCGTGTGGTCCGTCGGAGGCGTGGCGACCGACGAGGTCACGCTCCAGACCCGAATCACGGCGAACCTCTACAACCCGAGCATCCTCGGCCGGATGAACGACGCGGCCACCCGCACCGCGCGCATCGCGGCGCAGTTCTGGCGGCACGCGCAGCAGGCCCAGTGAGCGCACCCCCGGGCCCGCGCCGCGTCAGTAGTTGCGGACGACCACCTCGGGCACGGGCCCGCGCTTGGTCGGGTCGCAGCTGATCGCGCGGGCCGCGTGGATGGTGTCGATGCGGAAGCGGCTGTAGAGCTCCCGGATGAACGGCACGTCGTTGTTGCTCAGCATCAGGCGGCAGCCGCGTCGGTCGAGCTCGACGACGACGTCGCGCAGGCGGATCTGGTCGCTCTGCCCGAAGCCTTCCTCTGCGTACGCGGTGAAGTTGCTGGTGCGGGACGCGGGCTCGTAGGGCGGGTCGAGGTAGATGAAGTCGCCGGGCTTGGCGCTCCCGAGCAGCGACTCGAAGCCGGCCACCTGGATGTCCGCGCCAGCGAGGGCCTGGCTCGCGGCGCGGAGGCCGTCCACGTCGAGGATGCGCGGGTTCTTGTAGCGGCCTTCGGGCACGTTGAACTCGCCCTTGCGGTTCACGCGGTGCAGGCCGTTGAAGCAGGTCTTGTTGAGGTAGACGAACATCGCCGCGCGCTCGGCGCGGGCCCGGCCCGAGCGCTCGTTGTAGCGCTCGCGGATGCCGTAGTAGATGCCGTCGCCGTGGGCGCGCGCCAGCGGCTGCAGCTCGGCGATGACATCCTCGACCTGGTCGCGGATCGCGAGGTAGGTGTCGACGAGGGCGGGGTTCACGTCCGAGAGCAACGCCCGGGCGGGCCGCCGCGCGAAGAACATCGCGCCCCCGCCGGTGAACGGCTCGACGTGCCGCATGCGATCGACGCCGGGCGGGAGCATCGGGAGAAGCTGGCCGAGGAGCTTCCCTTTGCCGCCGACCCACTTGATGAACGGGCTCGCCTCCCGGGGACCGGGTTCACGCGCTGGAAGGCCCCGGAGGGTGCGCGGGCGGGGGGGCGTGGAGGGGGCGAAGGCGGTCTCGACGGCGGCCAATGTCGTCATGAGACCGACACTATCCTACATCGGATCCATGCCAAAAAAACCGACAGATCAGGCCCTGGGGCCCTCCGTGTCGGTCGGCGTCCGTGACGGGACCGCCGGGCGCGGGTCCGCGTCCGGTGGGCCGTTCGAGGCGTGCGGGGCGCGTCAGCCGGCGCGGGCGACCACGTCCGCGAGGTGCGGGAGGAGGCGGTCGCGGGGCCGGTCAGGTGGCGCGTGCGATCGCGTCCGCGGGGTGCGGGAGGAGGCGGTCGCGGGGCCGGTCAGGTGGCGCGTGCGATCGCGTCCGCGGGGTGCGGGAGGA
>CAIKNO010000168.1 GCA_903828805.1 uncultured Sandaracinus sp.
AACGGCGCGCCCCGTCCCGAACCCGAGGTCCGGAAGGGCGCGCCGTTCCGATGCGCGGCCGGGCGTGAACGAGGGACCCGCGGCCCGTCAGGCGCAGCCGGGATGCGACTCGTGGATCTCGCGCCAGAGCTCGACGTCGTCCTGCGGCGGGATGTTCGACTGATCGACCCAGTCGATCAGCACGAAGTATCCGGGGGTCCCGAGGTACTTGCCCGGGTTGCCCGAGCCCGGTGCGTGCCGGCCGTCGACGGTGCCGCCGAAGGTCCCACCGCCCGGGACGTAGACCGGGCCGGCGGTGCCGCTCAGCTGGTCGTCACGGATGGGCGTCGCGCCCTCCACGCGGTCGAGCACGCGGAACACCGCGACGATGTCCCCTTCGACGTGCGCTGCGCCAGGGGCGCTCTCATCGCGCAAGAACGCGACGGCGACGCCTTCCGAGATCTCGATCGTGACGGGGATCGCGTGCGCCGAACCGCCGAGGGCCTCGCGCGTCTGGGGTCGCCAGGAGACGGTCGGATCGATGAACAGGTCGGTCCGTGACTCGAGGCCGCTCTCGTCGACGTACGCGAGGTCCGCGCGGACGGCGCCCGCGTCCGGCGCGCAGCCCATGAAGGTCAGTCCTGCGAGTGCCGTGGTCCATCCGATGCGCCTGTTCATCCGCGTCCTCCGTGTGCTCGTCCGTGAGAGTGCCCCGATTCGGTGCCGCGTGTCTCGTCCGCGCGCGACCCCCGAGGGCAGCGCGCCACATATGGCAAGTCACATGCCAGACGGCACGCCCACCTCTGCCGAGAAAACGTCTCTGAAGTCGTGACCCACGACGCGGTGCCGGCCCGGCCACGCCGCCCCGTCATCTTTCGCACGGCCCGTCGCGCGATCTCGAACGGAGGGCGGGCCGCCTTCGCGGGTCACCGACCGGGGGTGGACGGGCGCGCGGCGTCGTGGGCGTCCCGGGCCCGCTGGACCATCGTCCGCATCAGCTTGCGGAGCGAGCCACGCACGGCCTCGTCTTCCCCGAGCGCAGGCAGCACGTCCGCGACGGCCTCGAGCGTCGAGACGTACTCGCGGCGCGGTTCGCGGCGCACCCGCCCGTAGATCGAGGGCTCGCGCGGCGTCAGCACGACGCGGTCGAGCTTGAGCAGCCAGGCGTTCCGCCACCAGAGCGTCTTGGCCTGGCTCCAGGTGCCGTCGAGCACGACGATGCCGTCGAGCGCCGGCGCGGTGGGCGGGCGCACGTGCCCCTTCCGGTCGAGCACCAGCACGGGCTGCTGACGCGCGTCCGCGGGGACGTCGTCGGCCGGCTTGGTCGGATAGAGCACGGCCCAGCGCGACGGATCGGCGGGCTCCCCGACGGCGTGCGCGAGCGAGGCCCACGAGAGTCCGACGGCGACCTGTGTGCGCGGCAGCGAGAGCGTGAGCAGCGGCACGGTGCCGAACTCGACGTCGTCCTCCTGAGGGTGCTGGAGCACCAGGACGCGGGTCCGGGTCGGCAACACTTCGGCGCGGTCGCAGACGCACACCGCGGTCTTTCGCGCGCACCGCGCGCAGCGTGTCTCGTCGCTCATCTCATCACTCCGTTCGTGCGCAGCGCGTCGATCTCCGTCTCGCGGGAGGAGCGTCCTGCGCGCCATCCTTCGAACGTCGGCTGGAACCACAGCAGCGCGAGCGCGCCCATCATCAGCAGCGGCACGGCCACCTGCAGCGCCCACGCGAGGGCCTCGCGCCGTGGATCGCGGGGAAGCGGGCGCGGCTCCTCGCGGGGACGGATGCGCTCTCGCAGGGCCTGCGCCCGATCGGTCCAGACCCTTCGGCGGGCCCCGGCGGGCGAGGGCGGCGGGGTCGACGGCGGGGCGCCCGTGACCTCCTCGTCGATGAGCAAGCGCCGCAACGAGGACGTGCCGCGGACGCGCACCCACCACGGCGAGGCACGCAGGACGGCGGGGCGTTCGGCCCGCTCGGCGCGGTTCGGCACGTGGCACACGCTCTCGCACGCGTGGCAGGTCACCATCCGGTCGAAGTCGTTCACCCGGAGGTCGGCATCACAGCACGGACAGACGAAGACGAGCGCGTCCGGATCGTCCGCGTCGGGCGCGCTCTCGGTCGAGGCGGGCTCCGGGGCGCCGACCCGCAGGTCGTCGGCGAGGACGTGGAGGAGCGAGGGGCCGAGGAGGCTCGACACGTGCTCGAGGGGCTGGTGCTTCGACGCGTTCCCGCAGCCGGGGCACTGCGCGACGACCAGGCCGTCGTCATGCGCCACGTCGAGCGGACTCCCGCAGCGGTCGCAGAGCGGGTGGCCGGGGCACGCGACCGTGCGGAGGTTGCGGGTGCGGATGGTCCGACCCACGGACGCGATGCCGCGGCTCTCGTGCACCGCGTGGGCCCGCGTGGTGCCGACGTCCGCGTGGGGGTTGCGGGCGACGGGCGGCAGGCGTCGGTCTCCGTGGTCCGGCGCGGAGAGATCGCCGACGGCATGCGCGTGCACGAGCGCGTCTCGCCACACCTCGGCCTCGAGGGTCTGCCAGGTGCCGCACGGGATGCAGCGCACCGTCATCCCCGAGGCGCCCTGCGCGCCGCGCGGCAAGACCGGCGTGGACTGGCCGCACTTCACGCACGTCAGCTCGGTGCGCAGCTGCACCCAGTACGAGCCGTCGCCTTTCGGGGGCACGCCCTCGTGCGAGCCGCCGGTCGGTGCGCCGCAGGTCCCGCACACCGTGAAATGGGTCGCGGCGACGGCGCCGCAGGCGTGGCAGACCTCCATGCCGGCGTCGACGGCCACGAACCCCGGGCGCACCTCGAGCTCGACGGGCGGGCCGCAGATGATGCAGACGCCGTCCGCTGCGTCCATCGGCGCGCGGCACCGCGGGCAGTCGACGATGCGGGCGAGGTCCATCGCGCGAGCATAGCTGAAGGCGGCGGGCGCCGGGCACGCGCCACGCACGCGCCGCGCCCCCACGTGGTGTATGGTTCGACGCGCGATGGAAGTGTTCTCGTTCGGCCAGGACGCGCGGGGGATCATCGCCGTCGGCCAGCGCGCCGTCGGCGTGGTGGCCATCGGTCAGGACGCGACAGGCCTCCTCGCGGTGGGACAGATCGCCCGCGGGGTGGTCGCGGTCGGCATGCTGGCGTTCGGGATCGTCGCGGTGGGCGTGGGCTCGGTGGGGCTCGTCTATGCCACCGGTTTCGCCGGGGTCGGCGGGCGCCCGGGGCGGGGGCTGATCGGCCCCCTCGTGCCGGTCCCCGGGCCCGCGAGGTTGCCCGAAGAGCCGGCGGAGGTGCCCTCCTCGCCATGGCGTCGCCCGCTCGCCTGGTCGAAGATGGCCCTCCAGCTCGCGGTCCTCGGGGTCGTGACGTTCGGCTACCTCACGTACGTCGTGCTCCCGCTCGGGGACGCGGTGCTGCTCGAAACAAGCACGTCGGCCCCCGGGCGCTGACGCCGCGGG
>CAIKNO010000169.1 GCA_903828805.1 uncultured Sandaracinus sp.
CCCCGAGCCAGGGGTCGCCCGCAGCTTCGGGGACGCCCGCGGACGATTGAAGGAACGCGGCCACGGCACCGACCTCGCCGCGTCGGAGGTGCAACTCCTCGGCGGCGAAGAGGGTCTCGCGGCTCTCTCCGAGGGCGCGCGCGTCGGCCAGTCGTGCCTCCGCGTCGTCGAGCGCGCAGGCCATCGCCGCAGCGAGCGCGGCGTGCGCGAGCACGCTCGGGACTGGAGCGCGTCGCAGGGTCTGCTGCAGTTCGCTCCGGGCGAGCGTGAGGGCCGCTGTCTCGGCGAGGGTTCGAGGGGGCCGGTAGCCGCCCCATCCGCCCTGGCGCGCGAGGGGACGAAGCCGGAGCATGCTCCGCACGAAGGCCGCGAAGACCTGCGCGTCGGGGCTGGGACCGAGCGCCTCGACCCCTCGCCGCAGCCTCTCCGCTAGGACGTCGTCGGCCTCGAGGATCGGGGTCGGATCGTACGATGCGGGCAGCGCGTCGAGGTCGGAGCGCGGGAGGCGCCGGGTGTAGACGGCGTGGTGCGCATCGACCCAGCTGCGGGCCCATGCCGGGTCGCCCGAGAGCGCGGCGAGGGCGGTGGCCTGGCCCGCCTGGGTGTGGTCGAGCAGCACCGTGTCGACGCCGTACGCGTCGACGATCATCGCCAGCTGGCCTTCCACGTCGAACGCGCCGTTGGCCTCGGTGAGGAACGCCGGCCCGAAGAAGGGGAGCCGACCGTCGACGAGCACGCGCGTGCGAGGCGCGGCGAACTCGAGGTACCAACCGACCTCGTTGCGGGCGAGCACGCGCGCGTCCGGAAGCTCCCGCTCGAGGTACGCGGCCGCCTCCGCGGGCATCCGGTCGACGTCCACCCCGGTCCCGTAGGGCACTTCCGCGGCGAGCAGCGGCACGCTCGCGGCGCTCGACACGACCGCGAGTCCGAGCGCGACGAGCGCCTTCTTCGGGGAGAACGAGGCCCCGCGCGCCGCGAGCTCGAGCCCCAGCGCGGGCGCCGAGAGCACCAGCATCTCCGGCACGAAGCGGAGCGAGCGCAGCGCGGCGACCGTGACGAAGAGGGCGGTCGCCATGAACACCCGTCGCGGACCCGCCGCCCGGAGCGCGTCGGGGGCGAGCCAGAGCAGGAGCGGCGCGAGCAGGAACGGATAGACAGCGCTCCACGAGGGCCACAGGGTGCCGAGCGCGTGCCACTCCGGCATGGCGTCCCGGAAGCGCGGGTCGAGCGTGTGCTGGATCGACTCGACCAGCATCGCGGGGCCCCACGGCGACACGCAGGACGCCGCGACGAGGGCGAGGACGAGCGCGCCGAGGCGTTGCGCGCGGGCGCGATCGGGCCAGGCGCAGAGCGCCGCGATCGAAGCCAGCGCGATGCCGAGAAGGTGCGAGCCGTGGAGGTTGGCCCACACGACGTGGAGCACGCCCAGCAGGGCACAGCTCCGCAGGGCGCGGCGCCGATCCGAGAACGCACGGTCGGAGCTCAACACCGCGAGATACAGGACGGCGAACGGGGCCGCGACCAGGTGAGGACGCGCGGTCAGGCGGAACCGCATCGCGGGCATCGCGACCACCGTGAAGAGCGCCGCGATCACGGCGGCGCTGGAACGCACGTCGACGCCGG
This sequence comes from uncultured Sandaracinus sp., assembly GCA_903828805.1. Lineage (GTDB taxonomy): Bacteria > Myxococcota_A > Polyangia > Polyangiales > Sandaracinaceae > Sandaracinus. The sequence continues at coordinate 1,624 of CAIKNO010000169.1, forward strand.
AGATCCCCGGTGTGCCGGCGCTGGCCCGCCGTCCCGTGAGCGCGATGACGCCGGCCGCGCCCGCGGCGGCCAGCATCATGGCGACGGCGACCAGCGCGTTCCAGCCGCCCGCGGCGTAGAGCCACCACGTCAGCAGATCGCTGCCCCACTCGTAGTCCACCCACGGTTGCGGTGTCTCGCGCCAGAACGAGAACGGATCGGGCAGGCCGGGACCGCCATGCGCGGCGATCGCACGGCCCTGCGCCAGGTGTCCGAACGTGTCGTGGGTCCACACGGACTGAACGGCCCCGAGTCCGACCGCGAGGCCGCCCGACAGGACCGCGGCGCTGGAGACAGCCGACGCCGGGAGGCCGCGCGCCGCGCGCCCGTTCACGTGTCGTCCTCGGGATGTTCGAAGTCCTTCATCCACTCGGGCGTGCGGCCAGGGGCGACGGCCTTCTGGGCCGGGGTCAGGCGCGGCTTCTGCCCGCCGCCGGCGCTGCGGTGCGCTTGAACGAAGTCCTGCATCCACTCCGAGCGGGGGGTCGAAGCGCGCGGCGTGATCGGACGCGTCGCCGGGGGCGCCGCTGCGGGGGAGGGCGTCGTCTGCGCGCGCGGTGTGCCCGGGGAAGCGGCCCGGAGGGGCGAGGGCGGGTGTCCGCAGGTGCGATGGGCGAGGGCCGTCGACTGCGCGCTCGGCCAGCCCGGCAGGCTCCCGAGGACCTCCCGGGCCAGCGCGGCGAAGCCGTCGACGTCGGCCTCGGCGGGCAGCACGACCCGCTCCCCGCCTCCCAGCATCCCCACCAGTCCGCCGAGCGCGGTCGAGCGCTTCACCGCCACCGCGCCCTCGAGGGTGTAGCCTGCCTGGACCAGCCGCTCGGCCACCGCGGCGCGGCTCGGCACCGGCAGGGGCCGCGCGGCGAGCCCGTCCTTGCGGCCTTGTGCACGCAGGTCGGCTTGCATCGCATGCAGCACGTCCGAGAGCAGCTGGGCGACCAGCGCCTCGTTCGCGCCGTTCGGCAGGTCGAGATCGGCCGGCATCACCGGCACCACGAGCACCGCGCCGCGCCCGCGCGCGACCGCCTCCGGGCGATCGCCCGGCACCAGCGCGCCGAAGCAGCGGGCCGCGGTGGCGCTCCCGGTGCACACGAAGGGGTGCGCGAGCCCGCGCGCGAGGCCGTCGAGGACGTCGCTCCGGGTCACCGTGAGCTGGCCGGACACCGCGCGGATCGGCATGCCGGCGGTCGCGGGCAGCGGGCCGTAGAGCCGGCCGTACAAGTAGACCGGATCGTCGAGCCCCGGCGCATCCGAGCCTTGCTCGAGGAGCTCGAGGGCGAGCACGTGGAGCTCCTCCACATCGAGCCGCCTCGGCGGCGCGCCGGCGACCTCGTGGAAGGCGAGCTGCGACTGCGCGCGGGGCGACAGGGCGGCCCGGTCTGCGAGCGGCACGAAGTGCAGCGCCCCCACGAAATCGAGGCCGACCAACCACTCGACGGGCTCGCCGCTGCCGGGATGGACCGAGAGGACGGCGAGCACGTGATCGATGGCGTCCGGCGCTCCGGCCGCGCGCGTCTCGACGTCCTCGCCGGGGGCCTGCACGAAGTATCGAAGCATCATCGACGCCTCGCCGTTCCATCGCCGCATCGCGCGGCGCGGGACCGGAGACTCGGGCAGCACGGGCGGAACGACCCCATCGGAGCCCGACCATACACCACCCCGAGAGCGCGCTTCATTCCGCGTGGAGCACCGCGTCGACCTCGTCGGCGACCGCGGGGAGCAACATCAGGACCGGGCTCGATGCGGCCGGGTCGGTGTAGAGCGGCCACCGGATGCCGATCCTCCCACCGAAATCGGGCACTTCGACGCGGTCGGCGGCCTCGAGCAGGCACGCCGCCAGCGGGCCGCCGAGCTCGCCCTCGACGGACGAGGCCACGACCTCTCGATCCGCCAGCGTCAGGTGGAGCACCGCGCGCTCCTGGTAGGCCGCGCGTCCCCGCCGATCGGCGCGAAAGCATGCGCGCGCCGGCGGGATCACGCGCCTGCGGAGCGAGGCGAGCAGCACCTGGGCCGGCACCCCGCTCGGGGCGGGCTCGGCGGCGACGGCAGGCGG
>CAIKNO010000170.1 GCA_903828805.1 uncultured Sandaracinus sp.
GAGAGAGAGAGAGAGAGAGAGAGAGAGAGAGAGAGAGAGAGAGAGAGAGAGAGAGAGAGAGAGAGAGAGAGAGCGCGAGGGGGCGGGGCCGCGAAATTCTCGGGGGGTCAGCGGCTGCGCGCAGAGCGGCTCGGACGCCGAGCTGCGTGGCGGCAAGACCCACGTTCACATCCGTTGCGCGCGGGTAGTCGATGGCGCCGAAAGAGAAGCGAGACATGGGCGCGGTGAACGTGTCGATGGCGACGGGCAGCTTGAGCGCCGGCTGCAACTGCACCGCGCTGGCGCCCGCGGCCGTCACGCTCTTGAGGTAGCCCACGGCCGCAGCGTCGAGGTTCTTGTAGTTGCGGCGGATGACCGGGTCAGCGGCAACCTTGACCTTTGAGTGGATGCTGCCCCACTCGCCCGGGTGCTGGAAGTTCGCCGTGATGTAGGAGAAGCCGTTGATGTTGTCCTCGACGGATAGGCCCGTCGCCTCGGCGCCGGAGGGCACGGTCGCGAGGCGCGCGTACTCCTTCGAGTCGACGTTGTACGCCCAGACCATGCAGGTCACGTGCTGGCTGCAGTCCTCGCCGATGAAGAGCGTGCGGTACGCCTCGCTGAACTTGATGTTGTCCGGGTTGGCCATGATGGTCGGGTCCGCCGTGTTGCCGAGCGCGTCCGCCGAAATGTCCTTGCCGACGAGGAGCGTGCCGAGGTCCGTGGGGACCCAAGCGCTGTCGATGGCGCTGCCAGCGCGGTCGACCTGGCCCGCGGCGAGCGTCGAGCGCGTAACGGCGCCCGCGTTGGTTGCCGAGCCGAGCGACACGAAGCCCGCGGCGTCGTTGCTGGCCTGGCCCGCGACCATGGACGACTGCACGTTCTGCAGCGCCGAGTAGAAGACCTTGTCCCGCGCGTTGAAGGTCACGCCCTCGAGCTTCGAGAACTGCGTGGTGGCGCCGAGGTAGGCCGCGTAGCGCCGGCTCTCGAGGAACGCGGCCGCCTTCTCCATGCCCGGCACCAGCTTCACGTACTCGGCGCGCCCGCTGACAAAGATCTTCGTGAAGCTCGCGTCGTTGGGGTTCGTCGTCGTGATGTTGAAGATGTCCGCGACGAGCTTGGAGTCCGCGAGCGCCCAGACCTCGGCGTCCGTCGCCGAGCCGAGCTTGATCCACGAGAGCTTCGCGGCGGCGGCCGCCGGGTCGAGGCTGAAGGCGGTCGTGAGCTTGGCCGCGTAGAGCGTGCCCGCCGAGAGGTCCCTGGCCGTGTTCGCCACGTACATGAAGTAGGCCGCGTTCGTCGAGTCGTCGCCAAAGAGCACGGTGCGCTCGTCGGGCAGCACGACCGCGAGCTCGTGCGAGAAGCGGCCCATCGAGTAGTGCTTCACGATCGACCCGGTGCCGTCGGGCCGCACCGTCACCTCGGGCAGCCAGCCGTAGTGGTAGTACTTGGCGGCGGCAGAGTTGTTGAAGAAGGCGAGGGAGAAGGCCTGCAGGTTCGAGAGGCCGGAGCCCGTCGCCGTCGAGTCGGGCTCGTCTGCGAGACGCGGCGGCGAAGGGGGCGCGTGCGGGGCCGGGGAGAGCGGGGCCGGGTAAGCAACGCGGGCCAGCAGCGCCCGCGCGCAAAGCTCGCGCGCAGCGCAGGGCGACACGTGCGCGCCGGCGAGAGGCGGCGCGACGGAAGGCCGCTGCCTTTGCGACGCGGCGCGGTGCGGCGCGGCGCGGGCCCGGACTTACACTCCTCAGACGACAGGTGCGTGCCCCAGGGCGACCTCGACCCTGCGCACGGGATCCAGAGGCCGTTGACGGGCGCCATGTCGACGTTCTCGTACTTCACAAACTCGAGGTCGCCCGTCACGGGGTGCTGGTTGAGCGTGACGACCGCGATCGCCATCGGCAGGCGGCCGTACATGCCGACGGCGCGCGCCGCGTTCATGGTCACGTACTCAAACTGCACGACGGCGTAGACAACGTTGCCCGCCGCGGGCGAGGACGCGCTGCGGCCCGCGCTCACGGCGGTCGACTGCGCGGGCCCGGCGATGAGCGACATGCCGTCGGGGCAGTCCGAGAAGAACTGGCGGCCGCCCGCAGTCATCGAGAAGGAGGTGTCCATGATCGGGTTGCCGAGCTTGTCGAACAGGCCGCCGGCCACGACCATGCCGCTGGAGGAGGGCACGACGTCGCCGGTCGTGAACCACGCGTGGTGGCGCAGCGTGTGGCGCACCGAGGTGCCGTCCGTGTAGTTGATCGTCATCTGCGCGCCGCTGTTGTACGTCGAGAGCGCCTGCGAGAGAGCGAGCGAGTGTGCGATGTTGGCAGC
>CAIKNO010000171.1 GCA_903828805.1 uncultured Sandaracinus sp.
CCAGCGCAGCTCGTGCTCGGCGCGGATCGGGTTGTACGCGAGCATCGTGGCCCACCCCGGGTCGCGCACGAGGCGCGCGAGCCGGTCCTCGAAGCGGCCGGGGCGCAGCGTGCGGCGTGCCCGTTCGAGGGCCCCCGCGGCGAGCCTCGGCGCGTCGCGCAGCCGCGGCTTGCCCGCGACCATGTCGACGACCAGCAGACGGCCGCCCGGGGAGAAGACCCGGCGGATCTCGGCCATGATCGGATCCCAATCCAGATACCGCCACGAGAGCATCGAGACGACCACGTCGATGGAGGCGTCTTCACAGGGAAGAAAGGGCCCGTCGACCGACGCGAAGCGCAGGTTCGGGACGTGTCCGAAGCGCGCGCGGGCACGCTCGACCATGCCCGCCGACGCATCGACGCCGAGCCCGGACGCGATCGAGGGGGCGATCCGCGCGAGGAGCGCGCCGTTGCCCGCGCCGATCTCGAGCACGCGCGGGCGAGAACGCGGGAGGTGCGCCTCGATCCACGCGACCTCGGGGCCGCGGACCGCGATGTCCGCGAAGGCGTCGTCGTAGAGGGCGGCGACCGGGTCGTAGGACGTGTCGGGCGAAGGGGACTCCGGCTCGAAGCGAAGCATCGGCGCGACCGGGAGGAGCCCCGCGTACTTGAGCACCGACGCGCCGAGCCCGTGGGAGGTCCGTCCCGGAAGCGCGACCACCGAGAGCGGCGCGTCCGGTCCGGCGAAGGGCGGATCCCACACGAACCTGTCGGGCCGGGCCGAGAAGGTCGTGTAGAGGTGGTGCCCCGAGGCGGGCACGCCGAAGGTCCGCGCGAAGAAGGGCGCGAACCAGCGCGCGCTCCGGCAGCAGTGGAAGAACGCCTCGCCGTCCGGCGCGAAGGGGAGCTTCAGGGTGCGCCACTCGTGCGGGCTGAACTGCTCGGGCACCGAGGTGGTGCGGAACATGGGCCCGTACATGCCCGAGTGGCCGATGAAGTGCAGCGCCCGCAGCGGACGTCCCGACGCCGCGATCCGCGCCATGGCGGCGACGAACTCGGCCTTGGACTCGACGGCCTCGGCGAGGATCGTCTCGCCGGGCGCGCGCGCCTGCAGCGTCCGCTGCAGCGTGCGGGCCGCGCGGCGGAACCCTGCACCGCCCTGCCGGTACAGCGTCGTGTGGCCGATCCAGACCGTCATCGAGCCCTCGCCCGCCACAGCCCTACGACGGGCGGGCGCGGCGGCGGAGGCGCCGACCGACGCCCACGAGCATTGCCCACGCGACGAGCGCCACGCCTCGCAGCGGGGAGCGAGACGCCCCGGCCGTCGCGCACGCGCAGCCGCCCGGCGTGCCTGAAGGACCGGACGGAAGGCCACCCTCCGCACCGAGCGCACCATCGGCCACAGGCCCGCCTCCATCGTCGATCCCCGCGCCCGCGTCGGCCATCGAGGCACCTCCATCGACCGCGCCGGGGCCCGCGTCTCCGTCTCCGGCGTCCGCCTCCATTCCACCGGCGTCGAGCGATGGGTCGCCCGCGTCGAGCGTGCCCGCGTCGACGGTCGCGACGGCGAACTCGAACGCGCCGAGGTCGAGGCCGTCGCCGCTCGGCACGGGCGTCTCGTCCAGGTCCGTGGCGAAGAGCGCGGTGCCCGCGCCGACGTCGATGGCCGGGCTGTCCGCGCGCAGGTGGAAGTCGCCGCCGGCCGCATCCACGAACCTCGGGTCCGCCACGAGCTCCCCGTCGCCGGCCGTGAGCCCGAGCGAGCCGATCACGGTGTACAGGTTGTGGTCGTGCGTCAGCAGTCCGGGCCGCGTGTAGACCCGCGCGCCGCCGGCGACGACGATGTTGTTGCGCACCGTGATCGAGCCCGCGGTGGCATCCCGGCTCGTCCAGAAGATGGTCGAGGTCGGGGCGGTGTTGACGATGGTGTTGTGGGTGAACAGCACCGCCGAGTACACCGCGGCGAACCCATCGCCCCCGTTGTGCAGCGTGGACATGCTGCCGTTGTCGACCGACAGGTTGTACGCGAACGTCAGGTTCGACTGCGCGCGCCCGCCGTTGCTCCCGCCCTCGGCGAAGCCGTTGCTGTCGCGGACGGTGTTGTGGTGGACCGACACGTTCGAGAGCGCGCCGTAGAGCTCCACGAAGCCGCCGTCGGTGCCGTAGTCGAAGCTGGGCGCGGCCAGGCGCTCCGCGAGGTTGTAGGAGATCTCGGCGTCCGGGCCGGAGAGCACGATGCCGTTGGCGCCGTAGTCGTCGTCGCCGCCCATCGTGTTGTGGATCATCACGCCGTCGTGGAAGTGATTCCGCGTGATGAGCGCGTTCGCCCCGTACACCGTGAGGCCCGCGCCGACGCGCTCGAACTCGCAGTTCGTGATCAGGGCGTGCGTCGCGGTGCCCTCGACGATGATGGCCGCGTCGCGGGTGTCGCGGAACCCGAGGCCGTCGACGGTGACGTACGCGCCGCGCAGCGTCAGCGCGCTCGAGCCCTCGGTGCCGCGCCCGTTGCGCAGCCGGGGCAGCGCGCCCTCGCCATACGCCGTGAAGACGATGCGGTTCGTCGCGGTGCCCGCGGCGTCGGCCTGGATCCAGAGCCCCGGATCCCAGCTGTCGGTTCCGAAGCGGGCGTTCGACGTGTCGTAGTCCCCGCCGCGGCGGAAGAGCACCCGGTCCCCCGGCCGCAACGTGATGCGGCCGAGCGGCCCCGCGCTCCTCCACGCGGCGGTCGGGCTCAGCCCCGTGGCCGCGTCGTCCCCGGCCATCGAGTCGAGGTGGTAGTCGGTGGCCCGCGCCGTGGACGGGCGGGCAGAGAGCCACAGGGAGACGAGGGCGGACGCGACCAGGGCCGCACGGCGCGAAGGCATGGCGCGAGGCTACCACAGCGACGCGGCCCCGGCGCGGCCAGCGAACCATCGAGTGGGCGCGGGCAGGCCTCAGGCTTGCGCCTCCGCGGACGACGATGAAGCGACGCGGCAGCGGCGGCGGCGCGCGAGGAGCGCGAGGCCCAGCAGGCCCAGGCCCAGCACGGTGCCGGTGCCGGGGCGGGCCCCGCCCGAGGGCACGCGGCAC
>CAIKNO010000172.1 GCA_903828805.1 uncultured Sandaracinus sp.
CTACAAGGAGCTGCCCGCCATCGAGCAGAACACCAAGGCACTCGAGGTCGACTACGACAAGCGCTTCGAGGAGGCCTTGACCGCCCGCATCGCCGCCTACACCAAGGCGTTCGATCGCCTGGTGAAGACGCCCGGCTGGGGCGAGGTCGACGAAGACCAGCAGCGCCGCCTCGCCGCACCCTTCGAGAGGGGCAATGCGAGAGAGAAGGAACGGCTGCCGATTCCGCAGCTTCGTTCCGACCGCGATGCCTGCGACGGGAGGCTGCGTACCGCGGTCGCAGAGCTGCGCCGCATTATTGATGGCGAGCGCGTCGTCAGCGTGAGCGTCGGGAGCTACTTCGGCGGCGGCATTGAGACCGAAGAGCAGCTGGACGCAGCGCTCAACGGCGTCCGCGAGGAATGCGCGCGCCTCATCGGTGCCGGCAAAAAAGTCATCGTGCAGTAGGGGGAGCCGCGGATGGACAAGGACACACGCAACGCCATCGAACGTGCCACCCAGCGGGCTCGCAAGCTGCTGGAGGACGACTTCTCCTCGCAGCTCGAGGGAACGTTCGACGTGCTGCGCGTGGGCACCGTTGCGCCGAAGGCAGGTAGCCATCTTTCGCCGCGTCAGGTCTTCCAGCGAGACAAGATCGTCGCCGCGATCGAGCACAAGCGGGCTGCCGGCATGAGCGCAGCGGATGCCGTCGCCGACTACTTGCGCGACACTGCGTTCACCACTCTCAACCGCTTCGTCGCGCTCAAGATGCTTGAAGCTCGCGAGCTGGTGCAGGAGTGCATCACGAAGGGAGAGCAGTCCGCCGGCTATCGGGAGTTCTGCGGGCTTGCCGCTGGCGTTGCGCTCCTCCCGGAAAGCACCGGGTACCGCCTCTACATCGAGAGCCTCTTCGACGAGTTGTCCACCGAGGTGAAGGTGCTCTTCGATCGGCGCGACCCGGCGAGTGTGCTCTGGCCTAAGCGCGCGACCTTCGAAGGGCTCCTCGAGATTCTGAACGCGAGCGAGCTCGCCGGCGTCTGGGGCGAGGATGAGACGATCGGCTGGGTGTACCAGTTCTTCAACTCGCTCGAAGAACGACAGGCGATGAAGGACGTGAAGTCGGGTGGCTCGCAAGCACCTCGGAATAGTCGCGAGCTGGCGACGCGAAACCAGTTTTTCACGCCCCGCTACATCGTTCGCTTCCTCACCGACAACACGCTCGCGCGCCTATGGTGGGAGATGCGCGGAGGCACGACCGCGCTCGTCGACCGCTGCGAGTTCCTCACTGTCCAGAAAGGGACCGTGCCACCGGAGCGAGCGGCGAAGGACCCGCGAGACATTCGCGTCATCGATCCCGCGTGCGGCTCCGGCCACTTCCTCCTCTACGTCTTCGACCTCCTCCTGGAGATCTATCGCGAGGCGTGGACCGATCCGCGCGGTGTCACCTCTCTCGGGACCGGCAAGAGCCTCCGGGATGACTACCCGACGGTCGAGACCCTGAACGTCGCGATGCCGGAGCTGATCCTTCGGCACAACCTCTACGGCGTCGACATCGATCCGCGGTGCGTCCAGGTCGCCTCGTTCGCCTTGTGGCTTCGCGCGCAGCGAGCGTGGCGTGACTTCAACGTGCAGCGCAGCGCGCGTAGTCGCATCGAGCGGAGCAACATCATCCTTGCAGAGCCGATGCCCGGCGACGAGCGCTTGGTGCGCGAGTTCGCGAGTCACGTCGCGCATCCCGGCATGGCCGAGGTCTTCGAGAAGATCGTCGATGCGTTCAAGCTCGCCGGCGACCTTGGCTTGATGTTGCGTGTCGAACGCACTCTTGAGGACACCATCCGCAAGGTGGAACGAGCGACGCGCCAGGGCGAGATCTTCGGCAGCGGGCTCGCCTCGAAGTCGTTCTGGGACACGGCTGAAGATCGGCTCATCGCCGAGCTGACGAAGTTCGCGGCCGGCGCACCCGGCAAGGAGCACGAGCGTCGTCGCCTCTTCCGTCACGATTCCGCGCACGGCCTTGCGCTGCTCGATGCGGCCCGCACGCGCTTCGACGTGGTCCTCATGAATCCCCCCTTTGGCGACACGAGCGGCCCGTCAAAGGAGTATGTCGAAGGGGCGTATCCCGACAGCCGTCAGGACATCTTCGCGGTGTTCGTAGATCGCTGCGTCCGCGAACTCGCTCCGACCGGCTTCGTTGGCGTGATCTCTACGGAGGCCGGGTTCTTCCGGCGCACGCTCGAGCCCTGGCGACGGAATGTGCTGCTCGCGTCGAGCCGCATGGAGGTCATGGCTCACCTCGGCGGTCACGTCCTGGACGGCGCTACGGTTCGTGTCGCGGCATACGCACTCGCCTCAGGCTCGAAGACCGGTAGCTCGCTCTACTTGCGGCTGCTCGGAGAAGGCAAGACGCCGCGCGAGGCCTCTCTGCGTCAGGTCATCGACTGCGTCCGCAGCGGAACACCTTCGGAGCGGAGCTTCGAGACGGACCAGCGCGAGTTCGAGAAGTTGCCCTACGCAGTCTTCGGCTACTGGTGCTCACCCGAGCTGCGCGATGTCTTCGTCAACCATCCGGCACTGGAAGGAACCGCTGGGCGTGCCCGCCAAGGATTGGCGACCGCTGACGACTTCCGCTTCCTGCGCTTGCGCTGGGAGGTCGATCCTCCGCGAGTCGGTACTGACGCGTGGATGCCGTTTGCGAAGGGCGGCGAGTACAGCCCTTTCTATGACGACATCCACCTCCTGCTCGACTGGCATCGTCGCGGCGCGGAGATTATCGCGTGGGGCAAGGGGCGCCCGCAGAACGTTGATCTCTTCGGCAAGCCAGGGCTCACGTGGCCGCCACGCACGAACAAGCGATTCGCACCCCGCACTCTGCCTGGTGGCTGCGCGTTCGGGCACAAGGGCCCTTCCATCGTCGGAACCGATCCTGATGCGTGGGCCCTTCTTGCTGCTTTGAACTCGCGTGTCGTCAGCTACCTGTTGAGCCTAGGACTGGGGACTGCCGAAGCGGAGGGCGGTGCTGGAGCCAATTCCTACGAAGTCGGCCTCGTGCAGCGAATCCCGGTGCCGAGAGCTGTGTCGTCCGATTCGGAACTCGCTTCTTCCGGGAGGCAGGCGTGGACCGCCCGAGCGGATGCAGGGCTGCGCGATGAGACCACCACGCTCTTCCGTAGTCCGCTCGCTCCGCTGGCGCTCAAGGCCACGCTCCAGGAGACTTGGATCGCGCTCGTTGCCCATCAGGAAGCGCAGCTCCGCACGTACGTCACGGCGCAAGAGACGATCGACCGACGGACAGCGGAGCTCTACGGGCTGACTTCGCGCGACTGGACTGAGATCGAGAGCAACATCGGTGACGTCCATCGGCCCGAGATCGCCCGCGACGAAAAGGCTCGGCGCGCATGGGCGGAAAGCCTCGTGGCATATCTCGTGGGTTGCGCGTTCGGACGTTGGACGGCGTCTAGGCTTCTGCAGTCGTCGGAACTGTCGAGCACGCGTGCCTACGATGCGCCTACGGCACCTGCGCGCGAGGTTACTGATGCGCCAGCCGTCCTCGTGGACGACGCTGGCCACCAGTTCGACATCGTGGCCCGCTGCGAAGCTGCCGTGGAGTCGGCGCTTCCGAAACGCGGCGAGGGGCTCGTGCAGGAACTGGTGGACATGCTGGGCGTGCCGGAGCTGCGCCGGTATCTGCGGACGGAGTTCTTCGACTCCCACCTGCGCGCCTACTCGAAGAGCCGCCGAAGCGCACCACTTTACGTTCCGCTCTCAACGCGAAGCTCGGAGTTCATCATCTGGTTGAACGCACATCGCGTTACAAGCGACACGCTGTTCACGATTCAGAGCGAGCTGCTTGCACAGAAGGTTCGGCTCGAAGAGGGCCGCGTCGCTGCTGCCCGTGCTGACGGAGGCGTTGGCAGCAAGTCCCGCAAGGAGCTGGAGAAACAGGAAGCAGCGCTTGAGGAACTACTTGCGTTCGCTGACGACGTTCGGCGCGTGGCACCGCTCTGGAAGCCGAATCTCGACGATGGCGCCGCGATCAACTTCGCCCCGCTCTGGCGACTCATCCCACATCACAAGGCGTGGCAGAAGGAACTGAAGGCGACCTGGGATTCGCTTTGCGAGGGAGAGTTCGACTGGGCGCACCTCGCGATGCACCTCTGGCCCGAACGCGTGGTCCCGAAGTGCGCGAAGGACCGAAGTCTTGCCATTGCGCACGGTCTCGAAGATGTGTTCTGGGTCGAAGGCGCCGACGGCAAGTGGACGGCGCGGAAGACGTTCACGCGCTCCATCGACGAACTCGTGCGCGAGCGCACCTCACCCGCCGTGAAGGCTGCGCTGAAGAGCCTGCTCGAGGCGCCCGTTGCACAAGGTGGCAGTGGTCGCGGTGGCCGCGGCCGCGGCCGCACCGCGGCGAACGCCGATGACGGAGGGAGCCGCTAATGCATCCGCTGCACGACTACGTCGCCAAACAACTGGCCGACAAGCTCAAGAGCAAGAAGCTCGTTGTCTGGTACGACGCGCGCGGCGAGTTCGCGCCCTTCATCGCAGAGGTCCGCGGTGGCTCACGCGCGAGCAGCGAACCGATGCCCGTCGCGGTCGCCGGCGTCGCAACACGACTTGCCGAGTACGCGGGCTCGCTGTTCGAGCTGCGCGCAGTCGTCGAGCCCCGGGTTAGCGGGGACTCGCCCGAGTCGGTCGTCATCTACTTGGCGGGCTGCGAGCGCGACCGGCGCACCTCGGTGCTCATGGAACTCGAGAAGGCCGGCGAGTGCTACGAGCCGCAGCTGAAGCGACTCGCGCGCAACGTGCTTCGTCAGCGCTACACCGACGGAGTCATCGACGAGATGCTCGCCCCTGAGCGCGTCACGTACGAGGACCTCGCTCGCGCTTCGTCAGACACGTCTTCCGCCGAGCCGCCGTCGCTCCTCAAGGGCATCTTCCACGACGCCAGCGGGAACGACGGGCTGCTGGCTGCCTGGCTCGTGAACGACGCACGGGACTCCGACATTGTGACGAAGGAGGCGACTCGCGAGCTCGTGAAGCTGGTCAAGTCGCGCTTGGGCTTGGAGCTGCCTGAGGATGCAGCCCTGGCGAAGCTTCGCGCCGTGACCCTTCGGTACGTGCTCGCTGGCGAGTTCCGCAATGACCTGAGCTGTCCGCCGCCGGCGTGCCTCGAGGGAGTCGCGAGCCCGAAGACCACGGACGCCGAGGCAGCCCTGCGCGAGCTCGCGCGCCGACTCCGGACGGGCTTCGCCGAGGCCTACGCCGCGCTCGCCGACCGCGTGGAGGAGGAGCTGGGTCTGCGGA
>CAIKNO010000173.1 GCA_903828805.1 uncultured Sandaracinus sp.
ATCATCCTCGGGCGCTGCCCGCAGGCGAAGCTGGTGCTGATCCTCGACGGCACGGCGGCGCTCTACGATCCCGGCGGCGCGGACCACACGGAGCTGAAGCGCATCCTGCTGCGCGAGGACCTGCATGCGTTCTCGCCGGAGGCGCTCCACCCGGGCGGCTTCGTGCTCTTCCGCACCGGCAGCCGCAAGGACGGCCTCCGTGAGGAGTACCGCAAGGTGTCGCGCGACGCGGGCGGTCTGCGCGAGGAGTGGCTCTCGCTCGACGACTTCTCGCGCCAGTGGGCCGAGCTGATCTTCACGGTGCCCGCGGACCTCTTCATCCCCGGCGGCGGCCGACCGGAGACGATCGACAAGGACAACTGGCAGCGCTTCCTGCTCGCCGACGGGACGCCCTCGTCGAAGGCGATCATCGAGGGCGCCAACTCGTTCATCACCCCCGCGGCGCGCGTCGAGCTCCAGAAGCAGGGCGTCATCGTCATGCGCGATGCCTCCGCCAACAAGTGCGGCGTCATCTCGTCCTCCTACGAGATCATCGCGAACCTGCTGCTCGACGAGGAGGAGTTCCTCGCGCACAAGCCGGCGTACGTGGCGGGTGTGCTCGATATCCTCGAGAAGCGCGCGAGCGACGAGGCCCGGCTCATCCTCGAGCGCCGCCGCCGGTCGGGGCTGCTCTGCACCGAGATCTCCGACGCCGTCAGCAAGGAGATCAACGAGAACTACGCGCGCCTCTTCCGGTTCTTCTCGGCCCGACCCGAGCTCTGCCTGGAGGAGCCCTACCGCCGCGCCATCCTCTCGCACTTGCCGTCGCTGCTCCGCGAGACGGCGGAGTTCCGCGAGCGGCTGCCGAAGCTCCCTGCGAAGTACCGGGCGGCGATCCTCGCGGCCGAAATCGGCTCATCGATGGTCTACCGCGGCGGTCGCGAAGAGGAGTTCGAGGACTCGATCAAGCTCCACCTGACGCGGCACTTCACGGGCTGACGCGGTCCGGCAGCGCGATGAGGCCCGGTGCGCGCGGCAGGCGCGCCGGGTCGAATGCCCCGATCAGGGACGCCGCATCGACCGGGCCCTGGCCGGGCTCGAGGAGTCCCAGGGACTCGGCGAGGATCGCGACGATCTGCTCCTTCGGATGTCCCGCCGCGCGCAGGGCGGCGAGGGCCGTCGAACCGTGTCGCTTGCCGAGGCGATGTCCATCGGCGCCGAGCACCAGGGGCACGTGCATGAAGGCCGGCACCGGGGCTCCCAGCGCGCGGTAGAGGGCGACCTGGCGCGGGGTCGAGGCGCGCAGGTCGTCTCCCCGCACCACGTCGGTCATGCCCATCGCGACATCGTCGACCACGACCGCGAGCTGGTACGCGAACACCCCGTCGGCCCGGCGAACCACGAAGTCGCCCGCTCCGAGGCCCGGCGACGAGGGACCCTGCAGCACGTCCACGAAGGCCGGGGGGGCCGGCAGCGCAAAGCGCCAGGCCGGCGGGCGGGAAGGGTGCGTCGCGCCCCCGCGACACGTCCCCGGGTACACCGGCTCGTCCCCGTCGGGCGCGCTCGCCGCCTCGGCGATCTCGCGGCGCGAGCACGTGCACGGGTACAGCCACCCCCCGGTGCGAAGCGTCTCGAACGCCCGCTCGTAGTGCCCGGTCCGCTGGGACTGGACGTAGGGGCCGTGCGGCCCTCCGACATCGGGGCCCTCGTCCCAGTCGAGGCCGAGCCAGCGGAGGTCCTCGAGCATCGCCTCGGCCGCACCCGGTCGGACCCGCGGGGCATCGAGGTCTTCGATGCGCATCACGAATTGTCCCTGCGCTGCGCGGGCCTGCAGCCAGGCGCAGAGGGCGGTCCGGGCGGTGCCGAGGTGCACCGCGCCGGTCGGTGAAGGGGCGAAACGACCGCGGATCACACGGGGTCTCTACCACGGCCCAGGGCCCGCAATCTGTTGACATCGGAGGCCCGCCACGCGTACTCGTGGAGCGATGGTGTCGGTCCACAGGTCGTTCGTGGCGGCCTTTGCGCGTGTCGCTGGAGCCTCGCGCGCCGGGCCGCGGGCTGCGGAGCGGGTGTGGGCGATGCGCGCACCGCGGCGCCGCTTCGGAGCGATGGCCCTCGCCGGGATCCTGTCGGCCGGCAGCGCGACCGCAGGGTGCGACACGAGCCGCTTCACGGCGCAGCAGAGCATGGGGCTCGTGACCCGGGGCAGCGCGGCGATCCAGGAGCACTGGGACGTCGATCTGGTCGGGGCCGGCATGCCGGCGAGCCTGCTCCAGCTCGAGGGCCTGTACGCGACGCTGCCGGACGACGGCACGGTCGGCTATGAGTTGCTGCGCGCGTACGTCTCGTATGCCTACGGGTGGGTCGAGGACGAGGCGGAGCGTGCCGAGGAGGCGGGCGACCTCGAGGCGCAGACCGCGGCGCTCGCGCGGTCGCGCTGGCTCTACGTCCGTGCGCGAAACATCGGCCTGCATCATCTGCGGCAACGTGATCCGGGCCTCGAGGCCGCGCTTCATGGACCGGCGGCGGCGCTCGAGGAGCATCTCGGCGCCCACTTCCGGTCCCGCGACGACGTGCCGCTGCTGTTGTGGACGGGCCAGGCGTGGGGCCTGGCGATTCGCACCGCGCCCGACGATCCCGAGCTCGTCTCGGATCTGGCGACCGTGCGGCTGCTCGTCGAGCGGGCGGTGGCGCTGGACGAGACCGTGGCGGACCACGGCGGGCTTTCGTTCCTGGCGTCGATGGCGGCGGCGGTCCCCGAAGGCATGGGGGGGCAGCCCGAGGTGGGTCGCGCGCTCTTCGAGCGGGCGCTCGCGGCGACGGGCCGCGGCTTCTTCGCGATCCAGCTGCAGTACGCGACGACCTATGCGGTCACCGTGGGCGATCGCGACCTCTACATCCGGTTGCTCCGCGAGGTCATCGACGGCGGGGATCCCCGACCCGAAGTTCGCCTCGCCAACCGGATCGCCCGCCGGAGGGCGATCCGTGCACTGCGCCGTGTCGATGCCTTCTTCTGAGCCGACGCTGGAGGCCGGTGAGAACATCCTCGTCGGGCGACGTCGGGTCGCTCGTGCACGGCCACGGTGCCGCTGAATCTGGACGTGTCACCATCCGTCCGTGGCCGCGTCCTGATCTCCCCGGAGTCCCGATGAAGCGACGGTCGTCCCTGTTCCTCTGGTTGGCTCTCCTGCTCGGGCTCGTGTGCTTCGCGCCGTTCCCCTCGGCGGACGCGCAGGCCCCGATGATCACCCTGCGCTTCGCCACCCTCGCGCCTCGCGGCTCGGCGTGGCATCGCGTGTTCACCGCGTGGGGCAACACCCTGCGCACCCAGACGCAGAACCGTCTGACGATCGAGGTCGTGCCAGCGACGCCAGGCGACGAGCCTGCGCTCGTGCGGCGCGTCCGGGCCGGCGAGCTCGATGGAGCGTGCTTCACGGCGATCGGCCTCGGCCAGATCGCGCGTCCGGTGCTGGTGCTCCAGGCCCCCGGCGTCTTCGACGGATACGCAGGCCTCGACCGCGCCCGGACGCGGCTCGACGGCGAGCTCCGCGGCCTCTTCGAGCAGAACGGCACGGTGCTGATGGGCTGGAGCGACTACGGCCTGGCCCGCATCTTCTCGACGCACGCCGTCGCGCGTCCGTCGGACCTGCGCACCGCCCATCCGTGGGTGCCCGCGGACGACCCGATGTTCGGCGAGTTCCTCCGGCTCGTGGGGGCCACCGGGGTGCCGCTCGGGATCGGCGAGGTCATGGCCGGTCTCAACGCCGGGCGCATCGACACCGTCGTCGCGTCGGCGACCGCGGCGAGCGCGTTGCAGTGGCACACGCGGTTGACGCACGTGATGCAACAGTCGAGCGCCGTGCTCCTGGGGGGCACGCTCATGTCGAAAGCGCGCTTCGATGCGCTGCCGCCCGACCTTCAGCAGACGCTGCGCGCGACGGGGCTCCAGGCGCACGAGGCGCTGCAGCGCACGGTCCGTCGGGACGACGAGCGCTACTACGAGACGCTGACCACCCGGCACGGGCTCACGCCCGTCGACCTCACGCCCCACGCGGCCGAGTGGCGGCAGATGGCCGAGCAATCGCGGGAGCGCCTCGTCGGACGCGTGTTCCCCCGTGACCTGCTGGACCGCGCGCTCGCGGCGAGTCGTTGAGGGGAGCGAACCGATGAGAGGGCGGCATGACTGAGGCCGGTGCAGCGCCCGAAGATCTGTCGGGCCACGTCGTGGGCGGCACGTACCGACTGGTGCAGAGGCTCGGAGCCGGTGCCATGGGGACCGTCTACCGCGCCGAGGGGTCGGGTCAGCAGCCGTGCGCGGTGAAGCTCCTCAACCGCGAGTCCGGGGGCGACGAGGAGCTGCGCGAGCGCTTCCGCCGCGAAGCCGAGGCCCTCTTCATGGTCCGGCATCCGAACATCCTCGCGGTGCACGACTTCGGGGTCGATGCGGCGCTCGGCACGTCGTACCTCGTGATGGAGTTGCTCGATGGCCGCAGCCTCGACGCGATGATCGACGAGCACACCCCCGACCCGAAGACGGGCGTGGACCTCGCCGCTCAGATCTGCCGGGGGCTGGCCCACGCCCATCACAACGGCGTGCTCCATCGGGATCTGAAGACCGAGAACGTGTTCATCACGTGGGATGGGCAGTCCTGGGTGGCGAAGCTGCTCGACTTCGGTCTCGTGAAGCTGGACGACGAGCGGTTCGGGCCGGCGCAGAAGCTCACGATGCTCGGGCAGGTCTTCGGCTCGCCGGCCTACATGTCACCGGAGCAGGCGACCGGGGCGCCGCTCGACGCCCGTTCGGACGTGTATTCCATGGGCGTCGTGCTCTACGAGCTGCTGACGGGTCGCTGGCCCTTCGAGGAGGACAGCCACGTCGCGATGGCGCGTGCGCATTTTCTCGAGGCGCCGCCGCCGCTCGAGGCCAAGCGACCCGGGCTCGTGCTGCGGCCCGAGCTTCAGGCGATCGTGCAGCGGGCGCTGGCCAAGAAGCCCGCGGACCGCTTCGCCGACGGGGGCGAGTTGCTCCGTGCGCTCGAGGCTGTTCCTGCTCCGGCCGCCTGGATGTCGGGTTTGACCCACGTGCCACCGGCGCCGATCGCGCCGCTGCCGGCCTCGGGCGGGGCCCACGCCGCCGGGGCCGCTTCCGCCGGCAAGGTGGCCTGGGCATCGTGGGGGCTCCCGGTCGCGCTCGGGCTCGGGCTCACCGTCGTGGTCGCGCTCGTCGCGACCGCCTGGTGGCTCCTCCACTAGCGCGGGCGGGCTGCCCCCTTCCGGGGCGTGGCGTGTTGGCGACGCGACATCGGCGGCGCGACCGGCCCTCGTGGCGCATCCGCGCCCTGGCTCGAGGTTTGCTGACGGCATGGAACCGGCCGGATTCGTGTCCGGTTGTGTCAGCACGAAAGGGAGCGTCTCGATGACGAAGCAGACGACGGGTCTTCGCGGGCTCGGGGTATGGGCGGGCCTGCTGGGTCTCTCGGTGTCTGCGACGTCGTCGGCCTGCGGGTCGCTCGGTGCTCGGGCGTCGGGCGGGGGCTGTCCGGAGGGCGAGGTGTGCAGCGCGTCGACCCCGAGCGGTCTGCGGTTCTACGGCACGCCATTGGCCGGCACGCTGTCCAACGGTGTGGCCGCCGTGCTGGTGGGCGGACGGGCGTCGCTCCGGTGGGAGGACGCGAGGTTCGGCCCCGATCCCCTCGTTCAGCACACGATGAGTTCGACCCGCCCCGACGTGATCGCGGTCACCGGTGCGGTCCAGGGGAGCGCCGACCTGAGCGCGCGCTCGGCCGGGTCCGCCCAGCTGCGGGTCGAGGACGCGGAGGGGCTGCTCCTCGATCGTGTGTCGGTCTCTGCACGGGCGCTCGAGCGCGCCGAGGTGGTGGGTCCGTGGAGCCTGTTCTTCGGTCTCTCCTCGATCCCGCATCCCGTCGCGTTCGGACCCGGGGAGCAGAACGTGGGTGTCGCCCTGTTCGGCGCGGGCGACGTTCGGGTGGTGGACGAGGGTCTTCGTTTCGAGGCCGCGACACCGCTTTCGCGGGTCTCGTGGGACACCGTCCACGTGAACATCGGCGAAGTGGACGTGTCGCTCGTGGGCATCGCTTCGTCGGGTCAGAGGATCGACGTCGTCGTGCCGGCGGCGGGGCCGATCGACGACGTCGAGCTGCTCGATCTGCTGCTGCCTCGCGACGGGGACGACCGGATCTCGGTCGGCGCGGGTGACAGCGTGTGCGTCGTGCCGCTCTCGCGGGGCTACGAGGTCATCCTCGTGGGTCCGCTCGACCTCCGGTTCACCGTGGATGGAGTGTCGGTCCCGGTGGTCGATGGCAGTCCGTGCGCAGCGTTGCCCGATCTGAGCGCAGCGACCACGGCGGTGGAGGTGCAGGCGGGTGGGTTCTCGCGGACCTTCACGTTCGACGTCGACCCGGCCCGCGCTCGGAGGCCGGCCTCGGCGGCGCTGACGGTCTCCCACGGCGTCGACTTTCCGACCTGGCAGCCGCGCACGCTGGGCGACCGCGCGGCGCGGGTCCGGTCGTTCGACCTCGGCGGCCGCTGAGCGTCGGACCACCCGGACCCTTGCTGCCGGGGGGAGGTCCTCCGGGTCGTCCGCCCCGTGGAGACGCTCCGCGGCGGGGCCGTGGTTCAGGGGGTCGGTGCGGTGCCGGCCGATGCTGGCGCGGCAGGCGCCTGGGCCCCGCCCGGTGCGGTCGGCGTGGGATTCCCCCGCGGGTCCTCGTCGTGCGGCTCGGCCGGGGTGCCTGGCGCGGAGGCCGCCCCTTCTGCCGGCGCGGTGGGCTGGGCCGCGCGTGCCTCGATCTCCTCGGCCGATCCGACGCTGACCGGGGCCTCACCCGTCAGCGCCTTGATCTGCGCGGCGATCGAACAGTCGAAGGCGCCGATCGAATGCACGGATGGCGGGGTCTCAGGGCGGGGTGCCGGGGCCACGCCGTCGAAGCGGAGCCGCACCGGCAGCAAGAGGCCGCGTCCCTGGACCCGGGCGCGCAGCAGGGGCCGGTCCTCGCGCAGATCCCAGAGGTAGACGTCGACCGGCGCGTCCCTGCGGGACTGGCCTTGCTGGATGACGAGCAGGAAGTACTGAGCGGAGAGCAGCGTGGCGATCGCCGGCACGTCCACCTGGACGCTCCGGGCGAGCTGTTCGTCGAGCACCCGGAGGCGGATGCGCTCGGGCGTGGCTCGCGCCTCGTCGACCCAGGCCTGGGTCAGGAACGCGCCCGCCTGGTAGAGGCCGCGGGCCGACGCGGGGGCGATCCCGAGGCAACGGACCAGCGCGTCGGCGCCCATCGAGCGGGCACCGTCCTCGATGCCCTCGACGCTCCGAGCCTGGGCGAGCGTGAGCCGCAGATACACGCCCGGCCCGTCGTGCAGTCCGGAGATGCGCAGACGCGGGTCGACCCAGCGCTCCGGCTCGCCCGCTTGGGCGGCCTCGAGCGTTCGCTGTTCGATCAACCCACGGAAGGTTCGGTAGCGCTCCGCGAGGCCGGAGAGGCGCTCGTCGTGGGTCCTCAGGATCTGGACACGGAGCGCCTCCCGCAGCTGCTCTTCGCGCAGCTGGTAGCCGCCGAACACCAGCGCGAGGAGCCCGCCGAAGAGCAGGAACGGACGCCACGGCAGGCGCGGCATGTAGTCGGGGCGCGTCCCGGCCTCGAACGCTTCGGGGCGTGCCGGCCTCAAGGGGACCCGCGGTTCGGCGGCGGCGTCGGCGGGCATGGGATGCGAGGCCTCGACGGACAGGTCCGCGCCCCGATGTGGTGACCGACCCTCCGGGGTGTCCGCCTCGGCAGCGGGCGGGGCGTCGTCGGTCTCGGGAGCGGCGCTGTCGTCTTCGGTCATGGGTGCTTCCTGCCTCGGGGGGTCGTGCCGAGCCGTGGATTGCAGGGGGGATCGATGGCCGTCGAGGCGTTCCGAGTCGATGCGAATCCGGGCCCCGGAACGAAGCTGCCGCGGAGCCCCTGAGGTTCCCGCGGCAGACAGCGCAATCGCATCATGGTTCCGGCGGACACGAGCGGAAGGCCCCACCGCATGCGGTGTGGACCTTCGGAGGCCTCACTCGCCGGAGTTGTTCACTGCGAAGCTGACGTTGGCGTAGCCCGCCTGGGCCGCCGAGAACATCACCTTCTTCACGACGCGGAAGTCGATCGAGCGATCCGCCTGCACCACGACGGTGCCGGGGAAGGGCTCGCGGGCATGGAGGATCGCCCAGTTCCGCCGAAGCGTCTCGAGGTCTTGCACCAGCTGCTCGATGCGCTCGACGCCCGCGGTGGCCGCGAGGGTCGGGGTGTCCGCCATCCGGCGGCCATCGAGGGTGACGACCCGAGCGTCGATCGCCACGATGGGCGCGAGCTCGAGCTCGTCGGTGTTGGCCGCGGTCGGCATGACGAGGTTCGGTCGCTGCGAGAGCAGCTCACCGCTCGCGCTGAACGACGAGAGCAGGAAGACCACCAGGGTGATCAGGAAGTCGATGAAGGGGACGAGCGGAATGGCCGCATCGACGCCCTTGCGCCCGCCGCCCGCAACCTTGCTGCGGACGAACTTGAGCGGGACGTGGTGGAGCAGGACTCGGTCGGGCTTGTGAATCGGCATCGCTTGCTCGCTGTGCTGTGCTTGGGTTCGAAGCGACTCGGCTCAGAGGGACGCGCCGTCGGAGAGGCTCACCTCGGGGAAGCCTTCGCCGATCGTCAGGTCCATCGCCGCGATGACATCCTCGTAGAGGACGCCGTCTTCCGGCGCGACGATCATGTCGCGGCGGTTCGGCTCGGCCTGGCGGCGCTCCTGCAGACGGGTCCGGAGGGTCTCGACGTCGTACGCGTCACCGGCCTTGGGGATCTCGATCCGCTCGCCGGCCGTCGAGGCGATGGTGTAGCCCGCCTGGGTGACCTGGAGATAGAGCCGGATCGTCTCCTCCGGAGGAGGCTGGTCCATCTGTGCCTGCTGGCCAGGCACCTGCTGGTTCGCGTCGAGGCGCGCCAGCCGGTTCCACACCGCCGTCACGAGAAGGAACATGACGCAGCAGAGCAGGAGATCGATGAAAGGGACGAGCGGAATCTCCGAATCGAGATTCTTCTTCCCGCCGTGACCACCGCCGACACTGATGCCACCCATCGTCGTCTCCGCGTTGCGAAATTCTGCGTTGCGAAACTTGGCGGAACAGGAACAGGAACGAACCGAGCAGGGGACGAAGGCTTGGTTCCGGAAGGGACGGCGGGCCCGGCATCACCGGGTCGCAGCCCCTTCCTCCGAGGCCCTTCGGTCGCGACCTGCTCAGCCCGGCTGGGCGCCCTGAAGGTTGACCTTCGAGCGGTTGTTGACGACCAGGTTCATGACCTGAACGGTCGCGCCGTTGATGTCGTCGAGCAGGCCCTGGGTCTTGCCGTTCAGCACGGCGAAGCCGATGAGCGCGATGATCGCGGCGAGGAGACCGAACGCGGTGCAGTTCATGGCCTCGGAGATACCGCGGGCGAGCATCGTGGCGCGGCTGGCCGCGTCGGCGTTCGCGACGGCGCCGAAGGCGCTGATGAGACCGGTCACGGTGCCGAGCAGGCCCGAGAGCATCGCGAGGTTCGCGAGGAGCGCGAGGTAGCCGGTGCGGCTCTCGATGAGCGGAAGCTCGCGGAGCGCGGTCTCGTCCATCGCCGACTGGACCTCACCGTCCGGGCGGTTGACCTTCATGAGGCCCGCCTTGACGATCCGCGCCAAGGGCGCGTTCGCTGCGCCGCAGAGCTTGATCGCGCGGCTCACGTCGCCCGCGAGGATGCACTTCTGCATCGTGGCGAGGAAGACGTCGCGGTTGATCGAGCTGCGGTACAGAAAGATAGACCGCTCGATGATGATGCCGATGGCGATGATCTGCCAAAAGAGGATGGGGTACATGCCCCAACCGCCCTCTTCGAAGTGGTGCGCCAGCGTAGCCAACATGACGTTCGTCCTCCAGATTCGGGGTGCTCGCCCGGGGGGGCGTCGATCGAGGCGGTGGCCTCGATTCTTCGATGTTTCGGGGCTTCGCCCCGGGGTGCAGAGAGGGCCTCGTGCCCGGCGTCGACCTTCGTTTCGCGAGGAAACGAGGACGGCGTCGGGAACCGGCGCGATGATACAGAGACGTCCGGGGAGGTCAAGTGTGATCTCACGGTGGCTCCGGAGGACCACGTGGGGCCTCGTGGCGCCCGGTGCATGGAGACAGGTCGCACCGCGTCGTCGGCATGGACCGCGTCGGCCGCGGGAGGTTCCCATCGGGCTCGCCCGCGTTCGAAAAATCGTCCGCCGAAGATTCGTGTTCGCCGGACCGTTGACAACGTCTCCGGCCGTGAAGTAGTTTCCCGCCGCATCTTTACTCGCGCAGGACGGGTTCTGGCCTCGCGCAGGAAGCTCAAGGAGCCTCGCAGATGGAAGCAATCTGGCATGCCCTCCGGGATGGGGCGCCCTTCTCGTTCATCAACGTCGCCGTGCTGGCGATCGTGCTCGCGATCATCGCGGAGCGCTTCGTCTACATCATGACGAAGTACCGCGTGAACAGCCGTGAGTTCATGGCGCAGATCCGCAAGCTGGTGCAGGCGGGCAACATCGACCGTGCCATCAAGCTGTGCGAGGCGCAGCCGCTTCCGCTCCTGCAGGTCGTCAAGGCCGGGCTCACGCAGGTGAACCGCGGTGACGAGGCCGTGATCGCGTCGATGGAAGAGCGCTGGGCCGAGCTTCACCCCGACCTCGAGAAGCGCATCGGCGCCCTGTGGACGCTGGCGAACATCGCGACGCTCATCGGTCTGCTGGGGACCATCTCCGGCCTGATCCGCTCCTTCGGCGCCCTGGGTTCGGCCGCGGCCGCCCAGCGCTCCGCGATTCTCGCGGCCGGTATCTCCGAGGCCATGTGGAACACCGCCCTCGGCCTCGGCATCGCCGTGGTGTGCATGATCTTCCATCTCTTCCTTCACACGAAGGCGAAGAACATCAAGCACGACATGGAACTCTCGACGATGAAGCTCGAGAATCTGCTGATGCAGAAGGGCCGCTGAGGCTGCGCTCCGGGGAGCATCCATGGAGCTGACGTCCGCCCAAGCGGCTTACATCCGCAAGAAGTCCCGGGTCCACGATCTCGACCCGTCGGAGATGGCCAGCGAACTGAACATCGTTCCGTTCCTGGACATCGTGACGAACCTGATCCTGTTCCTCCTGATGACGGGAGCGCAGGTCTTGATCGTCGCCGAGCTCGACGCCCACGTGCCGACGAGCTCGCGCGGTGCGCGTGGTGGTTCGTCGGCCGAGGGCAGCACGCTGAACCTCGGCGTGACGGTCGTCGAGAACGGGATCATCGTCGCCGGTTCGGGCGGCAAGCTCGCGCCGGGTTGCGAGACGACCCAGCAGGGCCGCGTGATCACGGTGCCGGCCCGGGCGCCGGGCGAGTACGATTGGGCGGCGTTGACCACCTGTCTTTCGCGGGTGCATCAGCGCTTCCCCGACGAGACCCAGGTCATCCTCAGCGCGGACCCGAACATCGAGTACGAGCACATCATCGATGCCATGGACGCCGTCCGCGCCAACGGCACCGAAGCACTCTTCCCGGACGTCTTGCTCTCGGCCGGTCAGCGCTGACCCGTCGGGGTCACTCCGAGACGCTCATTTCTCGAAGGTGAAGCCATGTCCGAGGCCACGCAGAAGGCGACGATGGGGCAGGTGAAGGCGCTGGTGCGCCGGAAGCTGCGTCGCGTGCCCGAGCATGAAGAACAGAGCCTGAACATCTATCCGATGATGGACATCATGACCATCATCCTGGTGTTCATGATCATGCAGGTCGCCCAGGAGACCGCGAACATCACGGAGACGGACGATCTTCGGCTGCCCTGGACCACCTCGACCGAGCATCAGACCGAGGCTCTTCCGATTCAGGTGTCTCGCACGGAGATCATCGTCGATGGTCAGGTGGTGCTGTCGCTCCGCAACGGCCAGGTCGATCCGAGCCAGAAGCAGGGTGGCGCGAACGGCTTCTTGATCACGCCGCTGCTTCCGCGGATGCAGGCGCACCGTGACCGTCTCAAGCTGATCGCGCAGCGCAACCCGCGTCGCCCGTTCACCGGCGAGGTTCAGATCATCGCCGATCACCGGACGCCCTACCGCACGCTCTCCGAGCTGATCTACACGATCGGCCAAGCCGAGTTCTCGCATCTGCACTTCGTCGCGGTCGAGAGCAGCTCGGCCTCCACCGCCGGCGCCGCCCGTCACTGACG